>JANPEZ010000051.1:0-3135 GCA_031423155.1 Actinomycetes bacterium | reverse complement strand
ATCGCCTCGGTCGTGAATTTCCCGGAGGTGCCGACGAGCGTGTTGATCAGGACCACCAGCCCTGTCAGGGCCCACTGGACTTCGGGGGTCAGACTCGCGGGATACAGGATCGGAAGGAGATAGTGCTCGACAAAGCCATTCGAGTATCCCGCTTCGCCGGCTAGCTTCAACAGACGATTCTCCAAGGGCGTCAAGGGACACACGGCGTCAGACGCGAGTTCTATGTAGACGCCCCACCCAACGCAGGCCAGGTGGGGAATCGCGAACCAGCGGGAGCGGCAGATCAGTAGGCCTCCACCCAGGACGTACAAAATGAAGAGGAGGTGAACACCTACTGTCAGGTCCGCCAGCACTCGATAGGTCATAGCCCAGAACGCACGCAGCATGTCTCATTGCGGTGCCTGTGAAGCGCCACGCAAGAACTCCGTCCGTCGAACACTGCGTTGAGCCGCGAGGGCCCCAGGCCCTTGGCGTGGACCTCGGGATCTTGCCTCGGTTTTGTAGACAGTTCATTTCCTACGCAACCTTCTTCTCGAACTCGACGGGCGACAGATTGCCCAAACTCGAGTGTAGCCGTTTGCGATTGTAGAAAGGCACGTACCAGCGCAGGCACGCGCGAAGGGTTTCGTCGTTCGGGAACTCAAAGCCGTGGATGACGTCGGCCTTGAGGGAATGAAAGAACGACTCCGCATGCGGGTTTTCCGAGGGCGCTCCGCCGCTCGTCATGCTCTGGCGAACGCCCAGGTCCCGGAGCCGATTGCGATAGGCAGGCGCCGCGTACTCAATCCCGCGATCGCTGTGAAAAATCAGCCGTTGTGGCCGCCGGACCCGGTACGCCGCATCGAACGCTCTCCGGGTCAGGCTCACCCCCCGCTTACGACCCAGGCTCCAGCCGAGGACCCTTCGCGAGCACTGATCTTCGACCATCGCAAGGTAACACCAGTGATCGGCCGACTTCAGATAGGTGACGTCACCGACCCACACCGAGTCCGGTCGTTTGGCGCGATGTGCCCAGAGTCGATTCGGGTGCAGCGCGTAGAGGTGCTTCAGCTTCGCCTTGGACCGATAAACACGGGCTACGCGGCCACGCAGCCCGTCCGCTGCCATCAAGCGCGCCACGCGTCTCCGGCTCACGTGAATGCCTTCCCTTGCCAGGTCGGCTAGAACTCGCGGACTCCCGTACGTCTCGTGACTCGACTGGAAGATCCTTCGGATCTTTTCCACCAGAACCCGGTCCTGCTCGGTACGGCAGCTGACGCCTCGCTTGATCCGGGCGTAGTACCCGGCGCGCGTCACGCCGTACAAGGAACACAAACGGCTCACCTTGAAGTCCTTGCGGCGGCCTTCGATGAACGCGAATATGTCGGCCTTCTTTCGGAACAGAACCGGATGGCTTGTTTTAGGAGTTCGTGCTCCTCGATCAACAGCCTGTGGGCTTTCTCCAGCTCCTGAAGACGCTGGATCTCGCGCACCACTCGCTTCGAGATGGCCGGACGTGGCGCCACGTCCTTGAGCCGGCCCTCTCGGAACTCCTGTCGCCAACGCGACAGCATCACCGGGTGCAGGTCCAGAGACTCCGCGACCGTCTGGACCTGAATGCCCGGAATCCTCGTCAGCCTCACCGCCTTCAGCTTGAAATCCAAGCCGTATCGGGGAAGCCGTTTCCGACTCAATCGTGCCGCCATTCGGCACCTCCATTGTTAAGTGGAAGTGTCTACTTTATCGAGGCAGGTTCCCTCGTCCGTTCCAATTCTTTGTTCTGCGACGCCTTGTTTTGGGCTCCCATCGGTCAACTCTACGGCGTGCTTGCGGGCCACTGAAGCCCAGTTCCCATTAGGCCCTCAGCCCGGTCATCGCCGATGCTACCTACGGCCAGGAGCAGGAAAAAGTCCGCGCCGAGCAAGATGCTACGTGTTTGGGGTGTTGTGGCCTTGATCCTGGAGAGCCACTCATCCTTCAACTGGAGCCGGCCGGTCTTGTGAGTGAGGATGAACTTGCCCTCTTCCTCCTGAAGGGTTGTGCTGAAGACTGCCCAATCGTCCTCCCCCTCGGCATCGTGACTGAGGAGGAGAAGGGCGACTTGTCGACCGAGGAGATCAGCGTTCAGCAAGTTCGGCTCTTCGATGGGTCGGAGTCCCCGCGTTCGTAGAACACTTATTAGACAGTTCCGTATAGCTCAATTGAACGTGCGAGGCTCGCAGGCTAGCCCGTCGCCTCGATCCCGGACTCGGCTTCCTAAATGCCGTCGGACTCGTGCCTTGCGGTCCGTTGCTACGGCCATCACGATCTGGATAGATTCGCGACATAGTTCGATAACGGCTGCGGGGGATCGGGGCGGATGGCAGCGGAAATGGCATCGAGCGGGCTTCGGACTCCTCGTCCTCCTCGGTTCAGGATATGAGTGTAGATCATCGTTGTCGCGACGTCTTTGTGGCCCAGGAGTTCCTGAATCGTACGAATGTCGTAGGACGCTTCAAGCAAATGAGTCGCGAAAGAGTGGCGCAGGCTATGGCACGTGGCCCGCTTCGAAATTCCCGAGCGGTGGACGGCCAGGGAGAAGGCTCGCTGAACGGCGGTCTCGTGGAAGTGGTGTCGCCTTCGGGGGCCGGACATCGGCGCGTGGAAGCGCGACGCTGGAAAAACCCATTGCCATGCCCAGTCGGTCGCGGCTGCTGGCAGCTTTCGGTCGATCGCGTCGGGCAAGAAGACGCTGCCCAGGCCCGCTTCTCGATCGCGAGCGTTCTGGTGCTGAACCTCGGCGAGGTGCGCCCGGAGAAGCTCCGCGGCATGAGGAGGGAGCAGGGTTCGCCGATCCTTCTTCCCTTTCCGTCCCGAACGATGATCTCGGATCGCTCGAAGTCGATGTCCTTGACCCGGAGATGGAGGCATTCAAGGAGGCGAAGCCCCGCACCGTACATCAGCAGGGCCGCCAGTAGCGGGATGCCTCGAAGGTGCCGGAGGACCTGAGCGACCTCGCCTTGGGACAAGACGACAGGTATCCGAATGGGTCGCTTGGCCCGTACCGAGTCGTTTAGACCCCGAAGCTCGCGCCCGAGAACATTCCGATACAGGAAGAGGCGCGCGCCAAATGCCTGATTCTGGGTCGAAGGAGCGACTCTGCGCGAGATGGCGAGG
>JANPEZ010000050.1:0-25783 GCA_031423155.1 Actinomycetes bacterium | reverse complement strand
AGAAGATCCAGAAGAAGGGTGGAGGAGCCGGCGACGAGCCCGACGCCGGCCAGGTCACCTCCTCGACCAAGGCCGCCGATCTGAAGGAAGAGATGGACGAGATCTTGGACGAGATCGACTCCGTCCTGGAGGAGAACGCCGAGGAGTTCGTCAAGAGCTACGTGCAGAAGGGCGGAGAGTGAACGAGCAGCTTCCCGTAGCCGGTACCCCGATCGGGGCCAATCCGAGTTTCGTCGACCTGCTGCGCCAGGCCAGGCCCGAGGCTCTTCCCGCAGCCCTGACTCGCCCGGTCCAGGCTTCCGATATGCCCGTTCCCCACGGGACGACGGTGCTCGGACTCAAGTACGCCGACGGTGTGATCATGGCGGGGGACAGGCGAGCGACCTCCGGGTACACGATCGCCGACGCCAAGATGCGCAAGGTCTTCCCCGCCGACGACTACTCAGCGATCGCCATCGCGGGTGCCGCCGGTCAGGCCATCGAGATGGTCAAGCTCTTCCAGCTCGAGCTGGAGCACTACGAGAAGATCACCGGCGACCGCCTCTCGCTCGAGGGCAAGGCCAACCGGCTGGCCCAGATGATCAGGGGTAACTTCCCCATGGCCATGCAGGGTCTGGTGGTCGTGCCGCTATTCGGAGGCTTCGACACAGGCCGCGGCGAGGGAAGGATCTTCTACTACGACGCCACCGGTGGTCGCTGGGAGGAGGACGATTACCAGACGACCGGTTCGGGCGGACAGCCGGCGAAGAACTCCTTGAAGAAACGGTGGTCGCCCGGACTGTCTCGTGCGGACGCACTGAAGGTGGCGGTCGAGGCGCTCGTGGACGCAGCCGAGGACGACGTTGCCACGGGCGGACCCGACGTTGCCCGCAAGATCTTCCCGATCGCGGTCATGGTCACCCGAGAGGGAGCGGAAGACGCGACCGAAGCAGAGGTAGCAGCCGCGGTCACAAGCGTGATGGAAGGACGGTCGTAGATGTCCTTCATGCCCTACGTCTCGCCCGACCAGATGATGAAGGACCGCTCCGAGTACGCCCACAAGGGGATCGCGCGCGGTCGGTCGGTCATAGGCCTGGAATACGCCGACGGCATCCTGTTCATCGCGGAGAATCCCTCCGCCACGCTGCACAAGATCAGCGAGATCTACGACCACGTCGCGTTCGCCGGAGTCGGCAAGTTCAGCGAATTCGAGGACCTGCGCATCGCGGGGGTGCGCCTGGCCGACCTTCGGGGGTACTCCTATGGGCGCGAGGACGTGAAGGCGCGCGACCTGGCCAACGCCTACTCGCAGTCACTTTCGATGATCTTCACCCAGCAGATGAAGCCCTACGAGGTCGAGATCTTGGTCGGAGAGGTCGGCGTGGACACCCCGCACAACTCGCTGTACCACATCCTGTTCGACGGGAGCGTCACAGACGAGCACGGCTACGTCGCCATAGGCGGCCACGCCGAGGACCTGACGGAAACCCTGAAGCAGAGGTACACCGACGGCCTGGATCTGGCCGCTGCCGTGAGGATGGCTGTCGAGGTTCTAGGGTCGCCCGAAGGAGCCACTTCGACGCCCGAGCAGATCGAGGCCGGCGTCCTGGATCGCAAGCGCACCCACCGCCGCAAGTTCAGGCGCCTGGAGGACACCGAGATAGCAGCGATCCTGACCTAGGCAGCCCGCACACCGAACGGGCGTAGGCTGTACTTCATGGATCGGCGGATATTCGGCCTCGAGAACGAGTACGGCGTAACCTGCACGTTCCGCGGGCAGAGGCGTCTGTCGCCCGATGAAGTCGCTCGGTACCTGTTCCGGCGGGTCGTGCATTGGGGGCGCTCCTCGAACGTATTCCTGGAGAACGGCGCTCGGCTCTATCTGGATGTCGGTTCTCACCCCGAGTACGCGACGCCCGAATGCGACGACGTCAGAGAACTGGTCACCCACGACAAGGCCGGGGAGAGGATCCTGGAGGCGCTTCTGGGGGCGGCAGAGATGCGGTTGCACGAAGAGGGCATCTCGGGCCAGGTCTACCTGTTCAAGAACAACACCGACTCGGCCGGCAACTCCTACGGATGCCACGAGAACTACCTGGTCGCGCGCCAGGGCGAGTTCGCTCGCATGGCCGACGTGCTGATCCCTTTCTTCGTAACCCGCCAGATCTACTGTGGCGCAGGCAAAGTTCTGCACGGACCCCGTGGGGCGCAGTACTGCATCTCGCAGAGGGCCGAACACATCTGGGAGGGGGTCTCCTCGGCCACGACCCGGTCGCGGCCCATCATCAACACCCGGGACGAGCCACACGCCGACGCTGAGCGGTTCCGCCGGCTCCACGTCATCGTCGGAGACTCGAACATGAACGAGTGGACGACGTTCATGAAGGTCGGCATCACCGACCTGGTCCTGAGGATGGTGGAGGCCAACACCGTCATGCGGGACCTCACCCTGGAGAACCCGATCCGCGCGATCCGCGAGATCAGTCACGACACCACGTGCAAGCGAAAGGTCAAGCTCGCGAACGGCCGCGAGCTGTCGGCGCTGGAGATCCAGACCGAGTACTACGAGAAGACGTCCAGGTTCATCGAGCGGCGGGGGGCGGACCCTGTGTCCAAACAGCTTCTCGAAGAGTGGAGGGAAGCGCTCGAGGCCCTAGCCGAGGACGACCCCGAGCGCTTGGGCCGCAAGGTCGACTGGGTCACGAAGAGGATCATGATCGAGCGCTATCAAGCCAAGCACGACCTCCCTTTGGCCTCACCCAAAGTGGCGCTCCTCGATCTTGCCTACCACGACGTCAATCGCAGCCGCGGTCTCTACTACCTGATCGAGAAGGCCAAGAACGTGGAGCGCTCCTCCACGGATGGCGATATCAACAGGGCCATGCGCGAGCCTCCTCAAACGACCAGGGCCAAGCTCCGGGGGGACTTCATCAAGGAGGCGAAGGCCAAGCGACGCGACTACACGGTGGACTGGGTACACCTCAAGCTGAACGACCAGGCTCAGCGAACCGTGCTCTGCAAGGACCCGTTCCGTAGTACGGACGAGCGTGTCGAGCAGCTCATCGCCCACATGTGAATCGCTAGGTCGCCCACTTCCGGTTCTCGACCGCCATCCTTGCGGCGAGAACCCCTGCCGCACCGGCTGCCAGGAAGAAGGCCGGGTCCTCCTCGGGCAGGCGTCCCATCGTTCGAACCTCCAGGCCGGCCTGCTTCAGCCCGTCGATGCCGGGGCGGCCGTCGACCTCGACTAGGTGGTGGATCTCCTCCAGCTTGGCCTCGCGCAGGGAGGCCCAGATCACCGAGCGCCGCTCCTGCGGCAAAGTGGGAACGGGAACGTTCGTCTCGACCCTGCAGACATCCTTCAAGATCGTGATCGAGTGATGCGATAGGCCGTGGTGGCGCTCGCGTTCGTCGGCGAAGCTGATCCGCAACGCGGGGATCGGCCGGCCGTCCAAGGCCGCCACCGCGTTCAACGAGTTACCACTGCCCAGCGCGCTCACGCCCCAAGTGGTGTCGGTGCCCAGGTTGCCCGGTCCGTCGGCAACGACGATGACTTCGGCGCCGAGGATCTCCCTCGCAGCGAGCATCCCCGTCCAAACGGTCGCGGCCTCTAGTTCTCCGCCGAAAGCCTGACCGCAGGTTATCCATCCATCGAGCAACCCGGCATCACGAAGACCGAAGACCAGTTCGGAGAAGGCTCCCGGGAGTGCCGCGCCGTCCGTCATGACGTAGGCGATGCGATCGGCCCCGGCCGTCTTCGCAGCAGCGGCGATCGGCGCGATCATCGAATGAAGAGGAGCGCAGACCACCGGCGTCTGCATCAGGCCCGTCGACCCCTCGAGCTGGTCTCGGTGGGTTTCCTCG
The DNA here is from genome assembly GCA_031423155.1 of Actinomycetes bacterium. Classification (GTDB taxonomy): domain Bacteria; phylum Actinomycetota; class UBA4738; order UBA4738; family HRBIN12; genus JANPEZ01. The sequence goes on along the minus strand of JANPEZ010000050.1, from coordinate 21,940 downwards.
ACCGAGAGCACGGCCGTTTGTTGCGGGGTGTACCGCGCCTTCATCACGTGACCCGGAGCTTCGTCGCCGAACGTAGACCCCTCGACCGCCACGACGAAGTGCGAACCTCCGGTTCCAAGACCCAGGGCGACCGCTGTGGTGTTCAGAAGGACCGTGTCACCTACAGTGACCGGCCCGACCAGCTCGGGATAGGCGATGGCAGCCGCAGTCTCGCCATCCAGATCCACCTCGATCTCATGCGCCCCTGGGCGGGCTCTGCCGAGCGCGGTGACGACCCCGCGGCGGAGGCGGATCATCTGTGGGTCCTCGGGTCGCTCGACATCGCCCGGATATGATGCCGCACGATGGAACCTGTCGAACGGCTACTGAACCTGGTGGCTCTCCTGCTGGAGGCGGGCAAGCCGGTCTCCTTCGACAGGATCCGCGAGCTCCTCCCAGAAGCCTACGGGCACGAAGACTCCGAATCCGCCAAGCGGATGTTCGAGCGCGACAAGGATCTGCTCCGCGACTACGGCGTTCCTCTGAAGATGGAGGCCACCGATATCTGGGAGGCCGAGCAGGGGTACGTGATCCGCAAGGACGAGTACTACCTGCCCGAGATCTCCTTCTCGCCAGAGGAGATGGCCGCGCTCTTCGTTGCCGCGAAGACCGGGGGACAGGACGTTCCGGCCGAGCAGGCCGTGCGCAAGCTCCTGTACGGAGCGGACGGAGGTGTTCTGGCAGGAGCAGCGGATGGCCCCCTGGCGGCCGGGCCCGACACCCCCTCTTCCCGGTTGCTCGCCGCCGCGGACGCCGCTCAGCGGTCTCGGCGGCTGCGCTTCGGCTATCGAACCTCGAAGGGGGCCGTCTCCGACAGGCAAGTGGACGCCTACGCGATGCTCTGTCGCGGTGGCCACTGGTACCTGGTCGGGATGGACGCCGATCGCCTCGAGATCCGCGCTTTCCGTCTCTCCAGGTTCACCCAGGAGCCCGTAGACGTCGGGGAGGGATCGGAACCGCCGGAGGGCTTCCGGGCCGCCGATCATGTAAGGGCGGGCCCCTGGGGCATGGGCGAGCCTGCCGAGAGGGCGAGGATCCGCTTCTCCCCGGAGGTGGCGTGGTGGGCGGCGGCTGGACTTCAGGGCGGGGCCGCCGAGCCGGTCGGACCGGACGGATGGCAGGTCCTCAGCGTTCCGCTCGCCGACGAACCCGCCCTCGCCGCATGGGTCCTTCAGTTCGGCCCGGACGCCCGGGTTATCGAACCGGAGAGCTTGCGCGCCGAAGTCGTGCATCGGCTGGAGCAGATCCTTGCCTGAGCGCAAGAAGCAGACCAAGACGTCCGATCGCCTAGCGCGGATGCTCGTCGTCGTGCCCTATCTCGTCCAGCATCCAGGAACCGAGCTGACCCAGGCGGCCAAACTCTTCGACGTCGAGCCCAAGGAGCTGGAGCGAGACCTGATGCTGCTGTTCATGTCGGGTCTTCCTCCCTACGAACCGGGAGACCTGATCGAGGTCGATATCGACAACGGGTGCATCTGGATAACCATGGCCGACCACTTCGCAAGGCCTCTGCGCCTGACCCGCAACGAGGCGCTCGCTCTCTACCTGCGCGGGACCGAGCTCCTGGCCGCCCCGGGTCTCGCCGAGGCCTCGGCGCTGCGCGGAGCTCTCGCCAAACTGAAAGAGGGTCTCGGCCAGGACACCCTCGGCGAGACGACCAACCGCATCCAGCCCGCGGAAGCCGGGCGCCCTGCCGAACTCCTCGAGTCTCTGAGAGCCGCCGCCCACGATCGAGCGCAGCTGGAGATCGAGTACTTCGCCGCATCGTCGGGGGAGTGGAGCACGCGTGTCATAGAGCCAGAGGAGGTCTTCTCCACCCTGGGGAATTGGTACGTGGTGTCCTGGGACATCACCGCTGGAGGAGAGCGCATGTTCAGAGCCGACCGCATCAGGCGCGCCGAGCCGACCGGAGTGACCTTCACCCCGAGGGGTCTGGCCGGTGCGGGGCGGGCGCTCTACACCCCGACGGACCGCGATACTCCGGTCAGGCTTCACCTGACCCCCGCGGCTCGGTGGGTCGATGAGTACTACGCGACTCAAGACCAGATCGAGACCCGGGATGGAGGTCTCGATGTCACGCTTCCCACGGCCCGCCTGGGCTGGGTAGCCGGGCTCCTGCTGCGCCTGGGGACCGACGCGACCGTGCTCGAGCCTCCTGAGCTGGCCGAGCGCCTTCGGGACCTGGCGGAGCGCACCCTGCAGGGGTACCTGGACGCCTGAGAACCAGTCCCGATTGGGTAGCCCCCTTCTACGGCGCAACCCTCAAGCCCCCCCTCCACCCGGCCGATAGCTCGGGTGAGATGACAACGATCCGCACGACGTGCCCCAGATGTGGAGAAGTGGACATGGGTCCGGAGTCGATCCTGCTGTCCGTTCGTCAGAACGGCCGGGAGGGTAGCTACCGGTTCACATGCCCCTCCTGCACCGACGATGTCGAGAAGCGCGCCGACCGCAAGATCGTGGCGCTCCTCGTCTCGGCCGGTGTCGACATCGACAGAGGCGGCACCGGAGAGCGGATCGACCCCGAGAGTCTCTTCGACGGTGAGGGGGTCGAGGATCCACGCGGATCCCTGCCGGAAGGGCCGGCCTTCGACATCGACGACGTCATCGAGTTCCACTTCATGCTCGCGGACGACCACTACATCCAGGAGTTCTTCGCGAAGCAGTGATATCGGGGCTGGGACGGCGGCTCACCGTCGGCTCACTGGAAGGCCGGGTAGAAGGACCCGGCCTTTCGCTTATCATCGGCCCATGCGTCACCCCTGGGTCCTCCCATGGCTCATCGTGACAGCCGTGACGACGGTGGCGGTGCTGGCCATCTCGATCGCTTTGGTGCGTCACGTCCTGGTCCTGGCACGCACGCTCGGTCGGTTCCGAGACGAGGTCCAGCCGATAACCGAGGAGATCGCACGCCAAGGTGCCCGCGCGGGAGACAGGGCCTCGACGATGCCCGATCGCGCTCCCGGCCGCCCGCGATAGTCCAAGGGTAGAATCGGCGCACGGGCCGCCGCGCCCATCCAGGACATGTTCGGGATAGGTCCACTAGAACTCGTCGTCATCTTGCTGATCGCGCTCGTCGTGGTCGGTCCTCAGAAGCTGCCCGAAGTCGGCAAGAGCATCGGCAAGGCCATGCGGGAGTTCAAGAAGGCCCAGGACGAGATCAAGGGCGCGATCAGCTTCGATCTCGATACTCAGCCGGCCCCGCATCGGCCCGCGCCTCATCGACCTCGGCCCTCGGTTGCAGACGATGCCGGTTCCACCGACGAGGCGTCCGCGCCGCAGAACGAGCCCCCGGCCGCCACCACTACAGCCGCCGACGCCCTGGAGTCCATGGAGGCTGAGGATCGCGCGACCGAGAGCCCCGCACCCGCAACCGCGGCCGACGATCCGATCGATCCGGAATAGCGGGCCTGTCCGACCCATGGCGCTGATCGACCGTCTCCGCCATCGCAACCCAGAGCACAAGTCTGCAAGCATGACGGTCATCGAGCATCTCGAGGAACTGCGACACCGGATGGTCGTCATGTGTCTGGCGCTGGGAGTCGCCACGATCCCCGCCTGGTTCTTGTGGACGCCATTCCAGGTCTTGATCCGCAAGCCTTACTGCCAGGCGCTCCTCAACCTTCCCGCGGGGAGTCGCCCTGTGACCGGATGCGATCTCGTCTTCATCGGCGTGATCGATCCGCTGTTCGTGAAGATCAAGGTCGTTCTGTTCATCGCGATGTTCCTGGCCGCCCCTGTGATCTTGTGGCAGTTGTGGGCCTTCATCGTTCCGGGGCTGAACTCGAAAGAGCGGCGTCTGGCGATCCCGTTCATCGGAACTTCCATGGTGCTATTCGCCCTGGGAGGCTTCGTCGCCTATATAACTCTGCCGAAAGGCTTGGGCTTCCTGCTCGGCTTCGCGGGTGAAGGCTTCCAACCGCTGCTCACCGCCGACAAGTTCATAGGGTTCGTCGTCCTGATGACGCTTGCGTTCGGAGCCTCGTTCGAGTTCCCGATGGTGCTGATATTCCTGTCACTGGTGGGCATCTTGTCCAGCGGCAAGATGAGGGCGGCGCGGCGCTGGGCCTTCCTCGGGATAGCCATCTTCTCAGCCGTCATCACTCCCAGCTCCGATCCGTACACGATGCTGGCGATGATGCTGCCCATGTATGTGTTCTATGAGGCAGCTATCATCGTGACCCGCCTCATGAAGAAGTAAGGACTTCGATGGCCATCAAAGGTAAGGGCAGGACCAAGAGCAAGCAGGTGACGCGCGCGCCACGCAAGGCGCCCGTCGTGGTTAAGCCTCCCTTCCTGATGAGGCGTTCGGTGCAGATGACCCTGGCCCTGATAGCGGGAGTGGGCACGATGGTCTTCGCGATCTGGGTGACTAACGGCCTGAGGCAGCAACAGCGCGACAAGGACGCCGATCTACGCCGTACGGCGATCGCCAAGGCCGTCAACGTTTGGACAGCCACGGTTGAAGGGAGCCTCGCGGCCCTAGGACAGGTGCCGCAGCCCACACCACTCTTCCCGGAGCTGACAGCGGCCCTCGCAACCTTGACGAAGGGAGATGAGGTCAAGGACGCCGAGAAGATCGCGACCGACGCCCGGCTACTCGCCGACAAGGCCGCTAGCGACCTCACCGCGGTCAAGCTCTACGAGGTGATTCGGGGGAAGGGCATGGACTTGGCCCTCACGAACTACTTGCTCAACTCCCAAAGTGGGATGGCCCAGGGGCTCAGCCTCTACTCGCGAGCCGCATCCCTGGTCATCGCCTCCACGAAGGAGAGTGACCCCGATCTTAGGGCCACGCTCGTCGACGAAGCGCAGCAGGTCTTGACCCTAGCCACCAAGACCTACGAGGACGGCTACAACGACTATGAGCAGGCCAAAGATTTGTCTGGGGTAGACCCACAGCCACCCGGCGGGTTGCCCCCGGGCTTCCCCGTCCCGACGGGCTGAACTGATGGGCGATACCGGCTCGGTAGTCGTGATCGCGAACCCGACCGCCGGCCGGGGCAAGGCGGGCAAACTGATCGGCAAGGTCGACGAGATCCTGCGCTCCCTGGGGGTCGAACACTCCGTTAAGGTGAGCGAGTCGGCCGCCGACATGGAGCGGCTCGCGCGCGAAGCCGGCGGATCGGGAGCGGAGATCGTCGCCGCGCTCGGCGGAGACGGCAGCGTCGGTCTCGTTGCGAACGGTCTGCTCGGAACCGGCGCAGCTCTGGCCGTGCTTCCCGGAGGGACGGCGGACGATTTCGCCAAGTCCGTGATGGGAACGGGCAAGCTCGAGGAAGCCGCACGGATGCTCGCCGTTCCCGATATCCGCTCGATCGATGTCGTCAGGGTTACGGCCGGGGCCCAGGTTCGTCACTACGTGGCCGTCGCCGGCGCCGGATTCGACTCTGAGGTCAACGAGACGGCCAACGCCATGAAGATCGGCTTGGGATCAACCGGGACCTACGTTGCAGCTGTCCTGAAAACGCTGAAACGATTCGTGCCGGCGCGCTACGAGTTCACCGTGGACGGGCAGGAGTTCGAACTGGAAGCCATGCTGGCGGTGGTCGGCAACAGCCAGCAGTACGGCGGAGGGATGAGGGTCTGCCCGCAGGCCTCGGTTGTGGATGGCCTTATGGACCTGGTGATAGTCGAAGCCCTTAGCCGGGGCGCGTTCCTGCGTGCCTTCCCGCGCGTCTTCAAAGGCAGCCACCTGTCGCACCCGAAGGTGCGGATGATGAATGCGAAGTCGGTCAAGATAGAGGCCAACAGGAAGATCCAGGTCTATGCCGACGGGGAGCGCGTTGGCTCTCTGCCGGCGATCTTCGAGGTACTGCCGGGAGCCCTCCCTGCAGTTGTCGGAAAGGAAGCGAGGGCGATCAGATGACAGACGGCATCCTCCTGATCCATGCATTCCCGCTGGACGCCAGGATGTGGGAACCGCAGCTCGCCGCCTTCGACGCGAGCCTTCCGGTGGTGACTCCGCATCTACCGGGTTTCGGAGGGAGCGCGTCGGCAGGTGACGTGATGACGATGAGCTCGGCGGCGGCTAGGTGTCTGGCTGAGCTGGACCGGGCCGGCGTCGATCGCGCCCTCGTCTGCGGACTGTCGATGGGTGGTTACGTTGCGCTTGAACTCTGGCGGAGCGCTCTGGACCGATTCACGGGCCTGGTGCTGGCGAACACTCGTGCCGGATCCGACATGCAGGAGGCCGCGGATGGCCGCAGGGCCCTAGCGGAACGCCTTCGGAGCGAAGGCAGCGGCTTCCTGGTCGAGAGCCCTCCACCGCTCCTTTCCGAGGGTGCAGGGGCGGAGCTGAAGGCGTTCGTGAAGGGGCTTATCTCCGATCAGCCCGCCGAGGCGATAGCTGCCGCAGCCCTGGGCATGGCCGAGCGTCCGGATTCGACCTCTGACCTTGCGAGCATCTCGGTACCTGCTTTGATCATCACGTCCGATGCGGACACCCTGATCCCCGCGGCGGCCACCAGCCCCATGGCCGATCAGATCCCCGGCGCTGAACTCGCCGTCATCGAGGGTGCCGGTCACCTTTCGAACCTGGAGGCCCCAGAGGAGTTCAACCGCCTCATCGAACTTCACCTGGGTCGCTGCGGCTGAGGCGGGCTGGGCTGCACCTACACTGAACGGGTGAGCGACCCGGCGGCCTTCGCCGCCCAGTACCCGTTCCCGCTCGACGACTTCCAGCGCACGGCGATCCGAGCGCTGTCTGCCGGCGAGTCGGTTCTCGTCGCTGCCCCAACGGGCAGTGGCAAGACGGTCGTGGCCGAGTTCGCCATCCAGCGCGCGCTCGACCTGGGCGGCAAGACCTTCTACACGACGCCGCTGAAGGCGCTTTCCAATCAGAAGTTCGGCGATCTCGTCGCCAAGCATGGGCCATCACTCGTGGGCCTGCTCACCGGCGACAACACGATCAACTCGGAGGCGCCGATAGTAGTCATGACGACCGAAGTGCTCCGCAACATGCTCTACGAACGAAGCTCGACCCTGACCGGACTCGTGTCCGTAGTCATGGACGAGGTCCACTACCTACAGGACCCCTACCGCGGAGCCGTCTGGGAGGAGATCTTGATCCACCTGCCCCTCAGCGTGAATGCGGTCTGTCTCTCGGCAACGATCTCGAACGCCGAAGAGTTCGGCGAGTGGATCGCGACCCTTCGAGGTCACACAGAAGTCGTGATCGAGGAGAAGCGACCGGTTCCCCTGGAGCATCACTACCTGATCGGGCACCGGCTGCATCCGATGCACGTCGAGCAGGACGGCATCCTGTTGCCCAATCCGTACGTGGTTTCGCTCGATCAGCAGGAGCTGAAGGTGAAGACGTACTACCGGCAGGGCAGCGGGACGGCCCAGCACCACAGGACCTCCCGTCCCCGGGAGGGCCACCGCCGCGTCTACGTCCCCAAGCGGTCGGAGGTCGTCCAGGTTCTGGACGAGGCCGGGATGCTGCCGGCCATCTACTTCGTCTTCAGTCGCGCCGGCTGCGACCGGAGTGTGCAGTGGCTACGCGAGTCGGGCGTTCGCCTGACCACCCCACAGGAGGCCGAGCGCATCCGCGATCTCGCCGAGTCGCGCGCCGCCTGGATGGACGAGGAAGACCTGTCCACATTGGGTTTCTACGGGTTCCTGGAGGCCTTGACCATGGGTGTCGCTGCTCACCACGCCGGGATGCTCCCGGTCTTCAAAGAGACAGTCGAGGAACTGTTCGAGGCCGGTCTGGTCAAGGTCGTGTTCGCCACGGAGACGCTGTCGCTGGGCATAAACATGCCCGCTCGAACGGTGGTTATAGAAGACCTTTGGAAGTTCCAGGGCGAGCGCCACGAGATCCTGACGCCGGGCGAGTACACGCAACTGACAGGGCGAGCTGGACGCAGGGGCATCGACGAACTCGGCCATGCCGTGGTCGTCTACCAGCGCCAGGTAGCTTTCGAGAGGGTCGCGGGCCTGGCGGCCACTCGGACCTACGAACTGTCTTCCTCGTTCAGGGCCTCTTACAACATGGCCGTGAACCTGGTCCGCAACTACACCCGAGATCAGGCCCACGCCCTCCTCAACTCCTCGTTCGGGCAGTTCCTCGCCGACCGCGGCGTGGTCGCGTTGCAACGCCAACGGGACCGGGATCGGAAGGCTATAGACGGCTACCGCGCGCAGATGGTCTGCGAGCTGGGTGACTTCGACAAGTACTGGGCGCTGAAGGAGGGCGCGCGCCGGATGCGGGAGGAGGACCGCAAGGGTCGCGAGAGAGCCTTGCATGACGGGGTACGCGACGCGATCGCCGCTCTGAAGGCGGGTGAGGTCATCTTCGTCCCGATGGCTCGTCGGCGGGGCCTGGCGGTGGTCGTCTCGAACCGCGACGGCAAGCCTAGCGTCATCACCGAAGACCGCCGGGCCTTCAGGCTCTCGGTGAAGGACCTGGATGAGGCGCCGGTGGTGATCACTCGCATCTCCCTTCCTCGCGCCGGGAGCAGCCGCAGCGCCAGGTACCGGCGGGACGCTGCGGCGAAGTTGGTCTCGCTTCACGTGAAGGCGCCCAAGTCCTCCAAAGGCAGAACCGATCCGAAGATCGAGCGCGAGGCGGCCAAGCTCGAAGCCCTTGCCGTCGAGCATGCCTGTGGTGCCTGCCCGGAGCTCGCAAAGCACGAGAGGTGGGCCGCCCGGGCCTCGGCTCTGGAATCGCAGCTCGGCGGGATCGACCGCCGGATCAAGACCCGGACCGAAACCCTCGCTCGCCAGTTCGACCGGGTACTCGGGGTCTTGGGAGAACTGGGCTACGTCGCCGGCTTCGATGTGACCGACAAAGGGGTGGCGCTGGCACGCATCTACGGGGAGGGAGACATCCTTGTGGGCGAAGCTCTCGAAGCCGGACTGTTCGATGGGCTGCTACCGGCCGAGATCGCATCGCTGGTGTCGACACTCGTTTACGAATCGCGGGAGCGTGTTCCGACGGTCGGGGAGATGCCGACGCCGGCTACGCAGGAGCGCTACGACAGGCTCCGTGCGATATGGAGGACCGTCCGCCGCGCCGAGGACTCCAACCAGGTTCAGCTCTGCCGCGAGCTTGACGCCGGATTCGCGACCCCGATCTTCCACTGGGCCGAGGGCAAACCACTCGAGGACATCCTTCGTGAGACGGAGATGGCTCCGGGCGACTTCGTCCGCAACTGCAAGCAGCTGCTGGATCTTCTCCGGCAGATCTCAGACGTGGCACCCGCTGAGACGGCCGATCAGGTTCGCAAGGCCAGGGAAGCGGTGTTCCGAGGAGTCGTTGCCTACACGGGGCTCTGAGTACGATGCTGCCTATGAGCACCAGCGCGTTCGGCGATCTAACCGTGATCGCCGACCCCTCGGCCGGCGGCGGTCAGGTGGGAAAGAAGATCTCCGCTCTCGAGCGAACGCTTCACGACAGGGATCTGCCCTTCACCATCCACGTGACCTCCGGCGGGGAGGAGTCGACCGCCGTCGCCAGGCAGGCTCTGCAGGACGGCGCACGTTTCCTCGTCGCTGTCGGCGACGACCGCACGGTTCAAGACGTCCTCAACGGCATGTTCTTGGACGGGGCGCCGATCATCGAGGGAGCGGTCCTGGGGATCGTATCGGCCGGCTCGGGTTGCGATCTCATCCGAAGCTTCGGCCTGCCCGACGACATGGAGGGCGGGGTCGGACACCTGAGCGGCGACAACACCTACCCGTTCGACGTCATCAAGGTGACGGTGACGGGGCCGGCGGGGGAGAGGGTCACGCGCTACACACACAACCTCGCCGAGGCCGGATTCGGTGGAGCGGTGTCGACGCGGATACAGAGCCTGCCCTCGTGGACGGGCCGGGCGCGCCGGTTCCTCGGATTCTGGATGACGTTCCTTCGCACCCGGCACGCGCAGGTCAAGGTGGAGGCCGACATGAAGAGCTACGAGGGTCCGGCCTTCAACGTCGTTGTCGCCAACGCTCAGTTCACCTCCGGCGGGATGCGGCTCTCGCCGCGCTCCTTTCCCGGTGACGGGTGGCTCGACGCCCTCATCTTCAACGGACCCAGGTCGGAGGCCATCACGATGCTGCCCAGGATCTTCCGTCACGGCGGTCACGTCCCCGATCCCCACATCCAAGAGATGCGCGCCAAGATCCGGGTAGCCGTCTCGGCAGACCGGCCCCTTCAGGTCGTCGCCGACGGACAGGTGCTCGGCTCGACGCCGGCGACCTTCCAGATCGTCCCCGGATCGATACTGCTGAAGCTGTGAGCGCTCACTCGGATCGCCTCGCCCGCATCACCCGCGCAGCCCTCGAGGCCGGGCTCGACGCCATCCTCGTCGCTCCCTCACCCGACCTGTTCTATCTCACCGGGTACGCACCGATGCCGATGGAGCGGCTCACACTGCTCGTCGTCAGACCCGAGGATGACCCCGTTCTGATCGTGCCGATGCTCGAGCGCCCGCTGGCGCTGACATCGCCCATCGGCGCTTCCATGCAGATCATCGGGTGGACCGACATGCAAGATCCGGGCGCGATGGCCGCCGCCATGCTCCCGGGACAAGGGGCCTTCGGTGTCGGGGACAGCATGTGGGCATCTCACCTCCTGGAGTTGCAGGCTGCGTTGCCCGGAGTCTCCTTCTCGTCTGCGTCCTCGGTACTTTCGGAACTGCGAGCCACCAAGGACACGGCGGAACTCGCCGCCCTTTCGCGCGCCGCCCGAGCAGCCGACGAGACGTTCCGGCAGATCTGCAGGACTCGTTTCGAAGGCCGCAGGGAGGAGCAGATCGCCGCCGACATCGCGGACATGCTCATCGAGAACGGTCACGACCGAGCGGCCTTCACGATCGTCGCATCCGGTCCCAACTCGGCCTCTCCCCATCACGAGCCGGGTCCGAGGACCATCCGCGCCAAGGATGTCGTGGTTATGGACTTCGGTGGACAGCTCGGTGGCTACTACAGCGACACGACCCGCACGGTGGTCGTTGGTGCGGCGCCGGAGGGATTCGGTGAGGTCTACGCGCTGGTCGAGGCGGCTCAGGAGGCGGGCTGTCGAGCGGCGGCGCCCGGTGTGCCCGCTCAGGATGTGGACCGGGCCGCCCGGAACATCATCGAGCCCGGCGGCTACGGCGAGGCTTTCTTCCACAGGACCGGCCACGGCATCGGCCTGGAGGTCCACGAGCCCCCGTACATCGTCGAAGGCAACGAGGAGCCGCTTCGCGTTGGAACGACCTTCTCGATCGAGCCGGGCATCTACCTGGAAGGCCGATTCGGGGTAAGGATCGAAGACATAGTTCTGGTGACAGAAGAGGGCGCCGACCGGCTCAACCGATCTACACGAGACCTGCAGATCGTCGACTAGGGCTACTGGGGGCGGACGCGTGTCCCCTCGGGCGTGTCCATGACCTCCAGGCCCATCTGCGTCAATCGCTCCCTAAGCTCATCGCTCCGAGCGTAGTCCTTCGAGGAGCGAGCTTCATCCCGGGCGGCCATCAGCTCGCGCATCTGGCTCGTGGGCTCCCATCCGGCCTTGGCATCCCGCTCGAGATCGAGTCCGAGGACCTGGTCCCAGGATGCCGACAGCGCGTACTTCTCCCCGTCAGAAACACCGGTGGTCGCCACCAGTTCGTTAACGATCTTGACCGCGCTCGGCATGTCGAGGTCGTCCGCGACGGCTTCGCGGAATCGCCGGTCGAATCCGCCCGCAGCCTCCCCCAAGGAAGAAGCGGCCGGCGCCCATCCCGCCATCCTCTTTCGAAGCTGTTTGACGCGCTTGTCGGCATCGCCCATCGCTTCCCAGCTGAAGTCCATCTCGCTGCGATAGCGGGTCTGGAACGTGAGCCAGCGGAACGAGAGCGGGTCCATGCCCTGCTCGGCCAGCTCATGGACACGGATGACGTTGCCGGTCGACTTGGCGATCTTCTGGCCCGACAGACGCAGGTGACCGCCGTGTACCCAGATCCCGACGACCTGATGGCCCACGGCGCCCTCGGACTGGGCGATCTCATCCTCATGGTGCGGGAACGTGAGGTCGTTGCCGCCTGTGTGTATGTCGAATCTGTCTCCCAGGTACTTCATCGACATCGCCGAGCATTCGACGTGCCAGCCGGGGAACCCCTCACCCCACGGGGAGGGCCACTTCATCAGCCGACCCGGACCTGCCGCCTTCCAAAGGGAGAAATCTGCGGGGTTCTTCTTGCGAGGATCGGTCTCGAGATCGCGATGGCCCGCTCGCAGGTTGTCCAAGGTGTTTCCCGAGAGCTTGCCGTAGCCCTCGAACGAAGTGACATCGAAGTAGACGCTGCCCGAGTCGACCGCGTAGGCCTTGCCGGCAGCGACGAGCTTCTCAGTCAACTCCACCATCTCGGCGATGTGCTCGGTCGCCTTCGGATATCGATCCGCAGGCCGTATCCCGACGGCCTCGGCGTCCTCGTGGAAGGCTTCCTCGTACTTCTGGGCGATCTCCAAGGGCTGCAGTCCCTCGTCCTCCACGGCCAGCAGCATCTTGTCGACGGCCTCGGGAGAGGACTCGTCGGTCATATGCCCAACGTCGGTGATGTTCATGATCTGGGTGACTTCGAGCCCCTCGAACTCCAGGGCACGCCGGATCTGGTCGGCGAGCATGAAGGTCCGAAGGTTCCCGAGGTGGGCGTAGCGATACACGGTCGGACCGCAGGCATACATCTTGACGTGGCCCGGTTCGACCGGCTCCACCTCGTCGACGTGGCGCGTGAGGGTGTTGTACAGACGCATGAGGGCAAAGGATAACCGCGGCGAGGCTCTCAGGTGGCGTGCGGACGACCTTCGAACGGGATCGACAGGGCGATGGTCGTGCGCGTTTGGACCCCGCCCTTCTCCCTCAGTCGGCGGATCAGCTCCTCAAGATCGGCGGTCGTCTTGGTTCTCACTTTCAGGATGTAGTTGGCCTCGCCTGCCACGCTGTAGCAGTCCTCGACCTCCGGAAAGCCGGCGACGCGCTCAGGAAGGTCGTCGGGTTGAGACGGATCGAGAGGCGTCGCAGCTATGAGAGCGGTCACCAACAGGCCCAGCGCCTCCGGCGCGACGACCGCCGAGTAGCCCGTGATCACCCCCGACCGCTCCAGCTTGCGTACACGATCGTGGACCGCCGATGCGGACATCCCCACCCGCGTAGCTACGTCGATGTACGTCGCCCGCGCATCCAGTTGAAGCGCAGCGATGATGTCCAAGTCCCTCTCGTCGAGCATGCCCCGCATCATAGGGGGAGGCGTCCGGGGGAGCCAGGAAACCCCCGGACGGCCCATCGACGGCGATGCAACTATCGGTGTACAAACGCACCCGGCCCGCCCTCTCCCGGGGTCCTAAGGGAGGGGTTCGTCCATGTTCGAAGAACCGCGATTCGAGGCCGTCGGCAAGCCCGGGGGTGGTGTCCGCATCCTGACGCGGCTGTCTGATGCCGACTCTGCTGCCTACTCCTCGGCGGTCGCCGAGGTCGCTCCGGCGATCGAACGGGCGCTGGGACCCGAGGCGATGGCCGACCGCGCGGTCTGCCTTCGATCTGGACAGCTCAGGTCTGAGCACTGGAGACCGGCTTACGAGCGGCTCAACCTCAACGGGCGGCGGTTACTCGCCGATCGGGGTAGCACTCACCTCCTCCTAGCCGATGTTCGCGACTGCTTCGTTTCGATCCAACCGGATGTCCTCAGAGGCCGGCTGGTCTCGATCGGAGCTCCCGGACCGGCCGTCGAAGTTGTGATGGAACAGATCCGCGACTTCGCCGAAAAGGGGGTAGGCGGGCTGCCGATCGGCCCGACCCCTTCGGCCGTGCTGGCGAACGCCGTCCTGGAACACGCCGATTCGGCCCTGCGCATCGCCGGCATCCGATTCCTGCGCTGGGTCGACGACGTCATGATCTTCACCGATTCGAGGCTCCAATCGGATCACGTCAGGGCTCTCCTGACGCGTTCCTGGAGGGAGGTCGGTCTGGAGATGAACGAGACCAAGACGAGAACTGTCCGAGACCGGGACGAAGCCGCATCGATCTTCGCGATCTCGGCCGGGGCCCGTATGCCATCATTCGCTTCTCGATGAAGACGCTCTACCGGGCACACGCGATCCATACCCGATCCCATCCGGAGACGGGGGACTGGATCTTGATAGATGACCGGCACGTCCAGAGGGTGGGATCGGGCGATCCGCCGAACGCAGACAGGATCGTGGATCTTCCCGGATCGACCATAGTCCCTGGATTCGTGGACGCTCACGTGCATCTGACCTCCACAGGACTTCGGCTTTCCAATGACGACGTGGCGGCGGCGGGAGGCAAGCAAGAACTGCTCGCGGTCGCCCGGGAGCGAGCTTCGGTCCCGGGGCCAACCCTGCTAATCGGCTACGACGAAAGCTGGTGGGCCTCACCGGAGGTCCCGAGCCTGGAAGAACTCGACGAGGTGTCGGCGGAACCGCTAGCTATCCGGCGCGCCGACGGGCACGTCTGCCTTGCCAACTCGGCGGCGATCGCGGCCGCCGAGGTCTCGGGAGCAAGCGGTCTGGAACTCGACCCTCAGGGCGAACCGACCGGGAAAGTGAAGCACGAGGCCAACGATGTGATGCGCCGGTGGTTCGCGCTCGCCGTTACCGATAACGAGGTTCAACAGCTCCAGCTTCAGGCGGCAGCGTTGGCAGCCTCGCGAGGAGTCACCCTCGTCCATGAGATGTCGATGCCGGCGGAGATGGGCCTGAGGGACCTGCAGGTTCTGCTGGCGCACCGGGATCGGCTGCCGGTCGACACCGTCGTGCACGCCGCGACCATGGACGTTCCTCAGGTCATGGATCTGGGGTTGGATGCCGTCGGAGGAGACCTGCCGGCCGATGGTTCCATCGGGGCGAGAACCGCGGCTCTGGCAGAGAACTACGTAGACGCCGGGCATGCCGGGTCGCCGTACTACCCGACCGAACGCCTGGTTGATTTCTTCCACGCGGGACACAGCGCGGGACTCCAAGTGGGGATGCACGCCATCGGGGACCTGGCGATCGATCAGGTGTTGACAGCCTGGGAGAGCGTTTACGCGACCCTGGACTCAAGGGAGCGCCGTCACTTCAGGGCCAGGAGGCACCGCATCGAGCACTTCGAGGTCCTGGGGCCCGACCACCTCGAGCGAACTGCAACGCTGGGCCTGGCGGTTTCGGTCCAGCCCGCATTCGACGACCTCTGGGGAGCGCCTGGAGGCCTGTACGACGCGAGCCTCGGCTGGGATAGAGCATCCACGATGAACCCATTCCGCTCGATCTTGGACAGAGGCATCGCCATGGGAGCCGGGTCGGACTCGCCGATAACTCCTCTCGACCCGATGCTGTGGATCCAAGCCATGCAGAACCATCACGACCCCGACCAGCGCCTGACGCGGACCGACGCGATACGAGCCAGCACGATCGGGGGAGCTCGGCTCGCCAGGCTGGAGGGCAAGAAGGGTCTCCTGGAGCCCGGGATGCACGCCGACTTCGCGGCTTACGAGGAAGACCCATTCACCGCCGAGTCCCTAGAGGGACTTCGGCCGATACTCACGGTCTCCTACGGAAGAGAGGTCTTCGCGGGCTAGCCGCGACCTGCCCGTTTGACACCCCCTAGCACCGGACGTAAGGTTCGGCCCGCATCGCCGCTTCGGCGGAGGTGCGCGAGGATCCAAGAGGCTGAGTAGAGAACGCAACGCCCCGGCGGAGCGGCCCCAAAGGTCTCTTGGATCCTCAACTTATCTCCCTGGGAATGGAATGCCTCGCGCGCGTGTTGGTTCCGCTGCGCTGGTTGCATATCTACCGCCCGGCAGTAGAATCCGCGCGCAACCCAGGCAGGATCGCATCCCACAGGCCGAGACCGAGGAACAGATGGACGATATAGACGAGACTTCCGAAGACGACGACATCGTCGAGGACGACGAGGACCTGGACGATCTCGAGCCACCCGAGGAGGCTCTCAGAGAGACCCCTCCGACGGAACCGGACCCCACCACCGAGCGTGAGGTCGGCTCGCTCGAGGAGCTGCTGGTCAAGAAGGAGGCGCAGGCCGAAGAGGAGGCCACCACCGACGACGACGAGGAGTCGCTGGCGAGCCTGTCCCGCGAGGAACGGCTGGAACCCCTGGCCGTCAAGGTCGTGCCTCCCCAAGCCAGCGAGTTCG
This sequence comes from Actinomycetes bacterium, assembly GCA_031423155.1. Classification (GTDB taxonomy): domain Bacteria; phylum Actinomycetota; class UBA4738; order UBA4738; family HRBIN12; genus JANPEZ01. Next base: position 5,793 of record JANPEZ010000050.1, on the reverse strand, counting down.
TATGCAAGAACTGCTATCTGGTCAAGCATCGGAGCCAGCTCAAGGACAAGAAGAAGATGCTCTGCCGCGACTGCGCCTAGCCCTTCGGAGTCCGAGCCTCTCCCTCGCGTCTTCTCTGGCCGCCCTGAGCGGCCTGGCATGTTCTCTGGCATTCCCTCCGGCCGGGCTCTGGCCTGTGGCGTTCATCGGTCTGATCCCGTTGCTCTGGGCACTGCGAGGCGCGCGCCCGGCAAGGGGGCTAGCGCTCGGAGCGATCTTCGGTGTGGCCTTCTTCGGGGCGACCCTCTACTGGATCTGGCTGTTCGGACTGATGGCCTGGTCCGGCCTCGTTCTCATGTCGACGGCGTTTACGACGCTGATCGGGTGGGGAGTGTGCGTCCTGCGTCGTCCCGGCAGGCCGATCCTGGGCGCCTTCGTCATCGCCAGCATCTGGGTCAGCATCGAGTGGCTGAGATCGATGGTGCCCCTGGGCGGTTTCACTTGGGGAACCCTAGGGGTGTCACAGGTAGAGAATCGATACACGCTGCGTCTGGCCTCGATCACAGGTATCGCCGGCGTAACGTTCGTCGTCGTCGCGGTGAATGGGCTCTTGCTGGAGGCCCTCGCCGGTGGGGGAGGGGTCCGGCGCCGGCTGGCGCGCGCCGGCGTGGCCGCTTCGTTGATCTGGGCTCCCGTCCTCACCGCGTTTCCGACCGCTCGAGGGCGGGCTATCGACGTCGCAACGATCCAGGTCGACGTCCGGCTCGCGCGAGATCGCCCGAGCCTGTCGGAGGATCGAGCCGTTGCCGGACTCAACGTAGAGCAGCACCTGAAGCTGATAGCCGATCCACCTGACTTGGCCATCTGGGGAGAGGGATCACTCGACCCCGGCGCCACGTCCGATCCGGCGACCCTGGAGTCGGTGCGCGAGGCGATAGCCGCGGTGGGGTCTCCGACCCTCGTGGGGGCGGTTACCACAGACGCCGCGGGCGACCAGCGGACGGAGGCCCTGCTCTTCGATGGCTCGGGCGAAACCGTCGCTCGCTACGCCAAGGTCCATCTAGTGCCGTTCGGTGAGTACGTTCCCTGGCGCGACTCGCTCTCATGGATAGAAGCCCTCAAGCAGATCCCCGTCGACCGCGTTCCAGGGGAACAGATCACGACGATGCCACCCCTGGAAGGTCTGCCCAGGTTCGGCACCCCCATCTGTTTCGAGAACGGCTTCCCGGAGATAGATCGAGAGATGGTCAACCAGGGGGCGGAGTTCCTGGCGATCACGACCAACGATGCCTCCTACGGGCTCACCGCCGCATCCGCGCAACAACTGCAGATGACTCAGGCCCGCGCGGTTGAAGACGGTCGCTGGATCGTGCACTCGGCAGTGAGCGGGATCAGCGCCTTCGTCGACCCAAGTGGGCGCGTCGTCTCCTCCGTCGGCCTGTTCCAACCAGATATCCTCCGAGCCACCATCCGGTCCTCTAGCGAGCTAACACCGTACGTCCGGCTGGGGGAGTGGGTTCCCCGGCTGGCGTTGCTGTTCCTGGCGGGACTCTGGCTGGCCCCCAGGAGGGGACGCTCCCCGGCCCGCGCCTTCCCGGCCCTTGCGGATCAGCCACGGACACTCGTGCTGCTGCCGACCTACGACGAGCGCGAGACCATCGAGTGGGTGATCGAGAGGCTGCTGGACCTTTCTCAGGGAGTGGACATCTTGGTGGTGGACGATTCCTCGCCCGACGGCACGGCCGAACTCGTAAGGCAGGAGTCTCTGCGCAACGACAGGGTGCGTCTCAAGGTCCGGGCTTCGAAGTCGGGACTGGCGAGCGCGTATATGGACGGATTCGCGGTTGCCATCGCCGAGGGATACGACCTCGTCGTCGAGATGGACTCGGACCTATCCCACGACCCCCAGGACCTGCCGGGTCTGCTGGAGGCCGTCCGAACCAGCGAGATGGCCTTGGGCAGCCGATATGTGCACGGAGGGTCGGTAGCGAACTGGAGCCGGGCACGCGTTGCACTCTCGCGGGCCGGCAACCGTTACGCCAGGTTCATGCTCTCTATACCGGTCCGCGACGCGACCAGCGGCTTCAGGGTCTATAGAAGGTCTCTGCTGAAGGAACTCATCGACCGACCGGTCGCGGCCGACGGATACGGGTTCCAGATAGAACTCGTCCACCGGGCCTGCAGACTCGGAGTCGATGTCGTCGAGGTACCCATAACCTTCCGCGAGCGGGAGCACGGCACCTCGAAGATCTCCCGAACCATAGTCGTGGAAGCTCTATGGAAGGTGACCCTGTGGGGTGTCGCCGACCGGCTCAGGGGCACGCACTGACCCAGGCTAAACGCCCATAACGTACATTATGTCAAGTTCTCTACGCTGAGTACCCTTCGACCGGTCCCGGTGATCTTCCCCCCCACTACTAACGGGCGCAGGCGCTCGAAGGCACGGGGCTGGTGTGCTCGGAGGTCGAAAGCAGCTGCCAGGACGTAACGCGGATCGTCAGCGGGCCCGCGATCGTGCCGGCCCCGGGGAAGGTGAACGTCTGCGCTCCCTCGGAGACGGGCGAGACCTCGCCCTGGATGGTCGTGGAAGCACCCGACAACTCGACCTCGTGAGCCCCCTGCCACTGAAGCGCAGCCGGAAGGTTGGTCTGCTCCCCCAGCTCGACAAAGACCTGCAGATCTGAGCCGGCCTGTTGCACCGAACGGATCGATAGGACGCCGAACGGCGCCCGCAGACCGGCTCCGGACAGTCCCGAGACCTCGCCCGTGTACTCGGCCTCGTCTCCCTCGTCGAAGATCCAGACCTTGAAAGAGATCTCGTCGGGGATGGGTTCTTGCTCGGGTACGTGGACCTGTTTGACGAGATCGTTGTACCCGGGGACGGCCTCGGGGGTCTCCCCCGTCGTCTTCCATATGGTGGGCGAGATCACGCTGGCTCCGAAGGTCAGGTTCCCGGAGAACTCACCGAGCAGGCTCCGGTCGTGGTTCTCGAACAAGAAGACCAAAGACACGTCTCCGTCCAAAGTCCTGTGACAGGCACGGAACAAAGCGCTTACGGCCGCGCGGCTCCCTCCGGTTGGGACCAGGGACGGCGACCCCGCCGGGTCGACACCTCCGCCGCACGAAACGGCAACGGCAAGCGCGGCCCCAGCGATCCGCATCCACCACACAAGTCTCATCACGCCGATGGTATCGGCAGAAGGGGCCCCGGTCTTGCAGGCCGGCCCGGCTACCAGTGCAGCTTCAGGTGGCGAGCGGCCCTGGCTTCGTCCAGGCGCCGCACGGGCGTCGTCAAGGGGGCCTGGCGAAGGAGTTCGGGATCCTCGGCTGCCTCGCGAGCCACCTGCCTGAGAGCTGCTGCGAAGGACTCCAGCGTCTCCTTCGACTCGGTCTCCGTGGGCTCGACCATCATGGCCTCCTCCACGACGAGCGGGAAGTACACCGTGGAGGGGTGATACCCCAGGTCTATCAGTCGCTTGGCAACGTCCATCGCCCGGATGTCGTGATCGTCCTTCAGGTGGCGCGCTGTGGAAACGAACTCGTGCATAGGCCGGCCATCGGGATGGGCCAGGGGGAACACGTCAGAGATCAACGAAGCCAGGTAGTTGGCGTTCAGCGCGGCCAGCGCGCTCACTTCCTCGAGTCCGTCCGAGCCGTGAGCGAACACGTACGCGTACGCCCGAACCAACACTGCGAAGTTGCCATTGAACCCGTGGAGCCGCCCGATGGAGAGCGCCCTGTCGTGATCGAGGAAGAAGGCTCCGTCGCCAGCTCGTTCCACCAGAGGGCTCGGCAGGTACGGAACCAGATCTTCGATCACACCGACGGGGCCCGCCCCCGGCCCTCCCCCGCCGTGAGGGGTCGCGAAGGTCTTGTGCGTGTTGATGTGCACGATGTCGAATCCCATATCCCCGGGTCGGCACCTGCCAAGGATGGCGTTCAGGTTCGCCCCGTCGTAGTAGATGAGCCCCCCGACCCCGTGAACGAGTCGGGCTATCTCCTCGATGTCCTCCTCGAAGAGGCCGAGGGTGTTCGGATTGGTCAGCATCAATCCGGCCACGTCCTCGTCTACCAACCTTGACAGCTCCCCTACGTCGACGAGCCCGCGGGCATCGCTCGGAACGGGCACGGCTTCGAAACCGGCCAAGCGAACGCTCGCCGGGTTCGTGCCGTGTGCCGAGTCCGGGATGATCACCTTGTGTCGCGGCCGGCCTTGCTCCGCGTGGAAGGCTCGCATGATAAGCAGCCCGGTCATCTCACCGCAGGCCCCCGCCGGAGGTTGAAGGGTCGCGCGCGCCATCCCGGTGATCTCGCACAGCGCCTGCTCGAGGCGCCACATCAGCTCGAGGGCGCCCTGGATGGTCTCATCGGGTTGCAAGGGATGGATCCGGCGGAAGCCCGGCAGAGACGCCGCCTCTTCGGCGAGTTTGGGGTTGTACTTCATCGTGCAGGAACCGAGCGGATAGAAACCCGTATCTACCCCGTAGTTCATCTGCGATAGCCGCGTGTAGTGGCGGACGAGGTCGATCTCGGCGACCTCGGGCAACGCCGCCGGGACCTGCCTGGAATGGGCGGGAGGCGTCTGCACCTCGGGCACGTCAAGAGGGGCGAAGGTCGAGGCCGACCTTAGCGGGCGCGAGACGTCGCGCAGGGTCGAGCCCACCACCGGACCTTGGGTCCGAACCGGAGCCCCGCTCAAGACAGGACCTCGGCCATCTCGCTCACATATCCGTCGATCTCCTCGCGGGAGCGCCTCTCGGTTACGGCCACTAGCATTGCGTGGCCCTCCTCCTCGGGAAGCGCCACGCCGGCCAGATAGCCGCGCTCGGCCATCGACGAGATGACCTGGCTCGCCCGCCGCGGGAGGCGAACGGCGAACTCTTTGAAGAAGGGGGCCTGCTCATCCAGGAGGTCGACGCCGCGAAGATCGGTAAGGCGTTCGGCCGTATATGCCGCCTTCGACCGACATTGATCTCCCAGCTCCACCAGCCCCCGCGGCCCGAGCCACCCCAGATAGATGGTCGCCGCGATGGCCATCAAAGTCTGATTCGTGCAGATGTTCGAGTTGGCCTTCTCCCGGCGGATGTGCTGCTCCCTGGCCTGAAGTGTGAGCACGTACCCCGTCTTGCCGTCCACATCGAGGGTCTCTCCGACGATCCGGCCCGGCATCCTGCGGACGTCGTCCATCCTGGCCGCGATGAGGCCAAGGTAGGGACCTCCGAAGTTCAGGTGATTGCCCAGACACTGACCCTCGGCCACCGCGATATCGGCTCCCAGCTCGCCCGGCGGGGCCAGCACTCCCAGCGAAAGCGGGTCGAAGATCTGGATCGCCCGCGCTCCCCCGTCGTGCGTCTCACCGAAGATGCTCCTTACCGGTTCGAGGATGCCGAGCCTGTTCGGGTGCTGCACGATCACGCACGCCACGTCCGGCGTCACATGAGGAAGCCCGGAGAAGACCTCCGGCTCGTACCCGGCGCCCCTGCCGAAGGTTCGGAGGGTCTGCAGGTACCGATGCTCGACCCCCTCTGAGACCAGCACCTTTCCCCTGCCCGCACCTCTGGCCATGTTGACAGCTTCGACGAGCGCGGTCGCCCCGTCGTAGAGACTCGCGTTCGATACCTCGAGGCCCGTCAGTTCGCAGATCATCGACTGGAACTCGAACAACGCCTGCAGGACGCCCTGCGATAACTCCGGTTGGTAGGGGGTGTAGGACGTGGCGAACTCCGACCGGCCGGCGAGCGCCCACACGACCGCGGGGACGAAGTGGTCGTAGGCGCCCGCACCGGCGAAACAGACGAGGTCCTCCGCGGAACG
>JANPEZ010000049.1:0-9202 GCA_031423155.1 Actinomycetes bacterium | reverse complement strand
CTCAAGGCTCAGGCGGACAACGCACAGAAGGTGCTTGCAGCGGTCTTCGCCAACGAGGTCTCCTTCTCCGGGATCTTGGTCGACCTTTCCAGGGTCATCCCCACGGACGAATACCTGACGACGTTCTCGGCCAAGACGAACGATCCGGGGACGGCCACGACCGAGGTGCCCGCGGGCGGCGTCCAGCTGATCGGCCAGCTCACCTTCGGAGGGACCGCCAAGGGAACGAGCACGCTGTCCGCCTGGCTCACGAACCTGGAGAAGGTCAAGGGCTGGGTCAACCCATGGATCCAAAGTTTCGCTGAGCAGGCCGAGGACACCGACATCTACACCTTCTCAAGCGGCGTGGACCTTTCCTCCGACGCGCTGACCCCGCGTGGAGCGAAGGGCGCCGAAGCGGTGGCGGGCGGATGAGCGAGAAACGCGGGCCCCTCATCGCCGCCGCCGCATCGATCGCGGTCTGCATCTTGGCGGTGTTCTTCTTCGTGCTGCCGAAGATGAACGCCGTCTCGGTCGCGCAGAAGTCTCTGGATGACGTTCGCGGTCAGGAATCCTCGCTGCGGGCACAGCTTGCCGTCCTGAAGGCCGACGAGCTGGCCGCGCCCGCATACCGGCGGCAGATCCGCAAGGTCGAGCAGCAACTGCCTCCGACGATCGACCTTCCCGGGCTCATCAACCTGCTGCGCACGAGCGCCGACCAATCCTCCGTGGAGCTCTTCTCGGTGACACCGGGAGTCCCGGTCTTCAGCGATATCGGTTACTCGACGCTATCGGCCAACATCACCGTTACCGGCACCTACTTCGCGCTGGCAGAGTTCGCTTTCAAGATGGAAACCTTCCCGCGGGCAGCGAAGGTTCTGAGCATCTCGCTGGCGCCTTCGACGAGCAGTACCAGTTCGGTGGGGCAGATATCCATGCAGATCGTCGTCGAGTTCTACACGACCGACTCAAGTTCTGGTCCGGGAGGACAACCCGGACCCACGCAACCTGAAGCTCCGGTCGTCGTCCCTGCCGCGATCCCCAGCCCGAGTCCGGGAGCCTGACGATGGCATTGACCGAGAGAGACCGACGCGCGCTGATAGTCCTGGGGGCCGTCGCCGGCCTGGCCATCGTGGCATTCCTGCTCTTGAAGGTACTGAGCGGCGGCGGCGAGGAGGTTCCGCCGGCGCCGATCGCTTCGGGAACCGGTGGACCGGCCCCGACGGAGAGTCCCAGCGTCTCGCCGACACCGGGTGTGACGTTGCCGCCGGTCCACGTCTTCAGCGGACGAGATCCTTTCTCGATACCTCCGTCCCTGCAGTCTCCCGGCACCAGCGGGAGTCCCAGCGGCAGTGGGAGTCCTAGTGGGAGCGGAAGCCCCAGCGGGAGCGGATCTCCGAGCCCGTCGGTGCCCTCGAGCCTGACGGTAGGCGGTCATCTCGTGACCCTGCAATCGGTGTTCAGCAGCGGCGGAGTCGCAAAGGTTCAGGTGGACGTCGACGGAACGGTCTACATCCGGGCAGACGGCGAGAGGTTCGCATCCAACTACCAGGTCGAGTCCATCGATCTGGCGAACGAGTGCGCGAGCTTCCTCTACGGGAGCGAGTCCTTCGACCTTTGCGCCCAGTCGCCCAAGTGAGACCTGGGACGTAGATCACCGGCGGTCCGCACTCGGGGGGAGCGGTCGCCGGTCTGCGGGGGCGGCTCCGTGAGGGGCCGCCCTCGCCTTTGGCAGGTTCGGACCGGGCGGGCTTGCCTATGATGTGCCCATGTTGCGTTTCCTGACCGCCGGCGAATCCCATGGGAAGGGACTGCTGGCGATCCTGGAGGGCATGCCCGCCGCAGTACCCGTGTCTCCGAAGGAACTGGCAGGTGAACTCGCTCGACGTCGTCACGGATACGGCAGGGGAGGGCGTCAGAAGTTCGAGACCGATCCCATCGAGATCGTGAGCGGAGTCCGGCACGGTCTCACCCTGGGGTCCCCGATCGGAGTGAGCATCCCCAACGCCGAGTGGGAGGCCAAGTACGTCGACCTGATGGGTGTCGAAGGTCAGGTCGAGTCGGGGCAGAAACTGACCCGGCCGCGGCCGGGTCACGCCGACCTGGCCGGCGCTCAGAAGTACGGATTCGATGACGTACGCAACGTGCTGGAGCGCGCGAGCGCGCGCGAGACCGCGGCGCGGGTGAGCATCGGCTGCTTCTGCAAGTGTCTGCTCGCTGAACTCGGGATACACGTGGTGTCACACGTGGTTCAGATAGGAAGGGTCAAGATGTCTTCGAGGGCGCGCATGCCCATTCCCGAGGACATCGATGCGATCGACGCGTCACCGGTCCGATGCCTGGATGAGATGACCGGCGCGAAGATGGTCACCGAGATCGATCGCGTGAGGAAAGCCCGCGACACGATCGGGGGCGTCTTCGAGGTGATCGTGCACGGCCTGCCCCCAGGACTCGGTTCGCACGTTCACTGGGACCGCAAGCTCGATGCCCGCCTGGCGCAAGGGCTGATGAGTATCCAGTCGGTCAAGGGTGTCGAGGTCGGCGATGGGTTCGCGACGGCGGCGCGCCCGGGTTCGGCCGCCCACGACGAGATCGTGATGCGTTCGGGATCGCTCTCCCGCAAGACGGCCCGCGCCGGAGGTATCGAGGGAGGCATGAGCACAGGGCAGCCGATCCGGATACGCGCGGCGATGAAGCCGTTCTCCTCGGTGCCCAAGCCCTTGGCCACCGTCGACATCTCGACCGGAAAGCCCGACGTCGCCATCAAGCAGCGGACCGACGTGTGCGCCGTCCCCGCGGGCGGGGTGGTCGGTGAGGCCGTAGTGGCGTTCACCATCGCCGACGCCATGCTGGAGAAGTTCGGCGGCGATTCGCTCCGGGAGACCCGCCGGAATCTGGACGGCTACTTGGAGGCCCTGTGATCATCTACCTCGTTGGGATGCCCGGTTCCGGCAAGTCCGTGGTCGGGCGCGAACTGGCGGGGCGCCTCGGCGTTCCCTTCGTCGATCTGGACTTGAAGATCGAACGCGAGACCGGGATGAGCGTCGCCGAGATCTTCGCCGCCAACGGGGAGGAGGCCTTCCGGGCACTGGAGGCCGAAGCCCTGGTAGGTGCCAGCTCTCAGGACCCCTCGGTGGTGGCGTGCGGAGGCGGGGTGGTGCTGGAGCCCGCCAACCGGATGACGCTTCGAGCCACCGGCACCGCCGTCTACCTAGATGTTCCACTGGAGGTACTGAGCGGCAGGGTCCGCCCCGGCGCCGATCGCCCTTTGATCCGCGACGACGGAGCGCTCGCGCGACTCCTGGAGCAGCGGGAGCCCCTCTACAGGGAGTTCGCGGCCCACGTCGTCGACGGGAGCGGATCGCCCGGGGAAGTCGCCGGTGCGATCGAGGAGGAGCTGCGTTGGTCCGCGTGAGTGTGCCGATCCCCGGGCACTCGTACGAGGTCGTGATCGGCACCGGTGTGCTGCTCGATGTCGCCGAACACCTTCCCGAGCTACCCAAAGCTGAACGCGCCTTCGTCGTGGCCGACCGGGTCGTCTCGGACCTTTGGTTCGAACCGCTGGCCGAAGGCCTTCGCGCGCGTGGTCTCTCGCCTGTGCTCCTCGGAGCGCCCCGAGGCGAAGAGGCGAAGTCCCTCCAGGTCTACGGCGCGATGTTGCACCAGCTCGCGATCCAGGAGGCCCACCGGGACGACCTGATCATCGGACTCGGAGGAGGTGCCGTAGGAGACCTTGCGGGATTCGTGGCCGCCACCTACATGCGCGGGGTGCCGTACGTTGCCGCCCCCACGACCTTGACCGGTCAGGTGGATGCCGCGATAGGAGGAAAGACGGCGGTGAACCTTCCCGAGGGCAAGAACCTGATCGGGGTCTTCTCTCAGCCCAGGGCCGTTCTCGCCGATGTCGACACGCTCGGAAGCCTTCCCGATCGCGACTTCCGCTCGGGGCTAGCGGAGGTAGCCAAGTACGCGTTGTCCATGGACCTGGAGTTACTCGAGGAACTGGAGACCGACCCCGGGCCTGTGCTCGCCCGCGACCCGGTCGCACTGGAGCGACTCGTGGTCCGGTGCGTTCGGGCCAAGGTCTCAGCAGTCGTCGAGGACGAGAAGGACACCGGAAGACGCCTGATCTTGAACTACGGTCACACGCTCGGTCATGCCCTTGAGAGGCTCGAAGCCTTTCAGGGGATCACTCACGGGGAGGCCATCTGTACGGGGATGGTCTTCGCCGCCCGGCTCTCTGAGGAGTTGGGTCTGAGCGGCCAGGGGCTGACCGGCAGAACCGTGCGGCTCCTGGCCTCACTCGGTCTGGAAACGAAAGGGGCGGTCCCTGCCGCGGAGGAGATACTGGCATCGCTCAAGCTCGACAAGAAATGGCACGGCGGGGTCCGATTCGTTCTCCTGGAAGATGTAGGTCGCCCTCGGATCATCGAGGGCGTCGAGGAAGCCATGATCCGGGAGATCTTGGAAGAGATGGGAGCGGCGGGATGAAGGTGCTCTACCTGTTCGGTCCGAACCTGGGCGCCCTGGGTGGGCGAGAGCCCGAGAAGTACGGCACCGCAACCCTCGAAGAGATCATGGGCGAGGTCGCCAGCCGCGGTGCGGGTCACGAGATCACCTGGCGTCAGTCCGACCACGAGGGCGATCTCGTCGGGTGGCTCCTGGGTGCGGCCGGGGAGGGGTTCGGAGCGATCGTTCTCAATGCCGGTGCCCTGACCCACTACGCGTACTCGCTCAGGGACGCCGTCGAAGGCTGCGGCTTGCCCGTGATCGAGGTTCACATGACGAACATCCATGCCCGCGAAGGGTTCCGCCGTCACTCGGTGATCGCGGAAGTCTGCCGGGCGTCCATCATCGGCTTGGGTGCCGGTGGCTATCATCTGGCGCTGGAGGCCCTCGATTGGATAACGGACTGAGAAGGTCGAAACTGCTACAGATGCTGCCCGAACTCGGGGCAGATGCATTCGTGGTGACGAGGCTCCCGAACGTTCGCTATCTGACGGGATTCACGGGCTCGAACGGCCAGGCGCTGATAGGTGACGCGGGCCAGGTCTTCCTGACCGATGGTCGTTACACGGAGCAGGCGCGCCGAGAGGTGTCGGGCATGGAACGAGTCACATATCCGGTGGGCTTCGCCGCATCTCTCCGTGATGCATGCCAGGGTCTGGGGGTGCGCCGGCTCGCGTTCGAATCCGCCGGCATGACGGTCAAGGAGCACGCGGATCTGACCGCGAAGCTCGATGGCGTGGAACTGTTGCCGGCGGACGATGCCGTGGATCGGCTGCGGTGGATCAAGGAGCCGGAGGAGCTCTCCCATCTTGAGGAGGCTCAGGCGGCGACCGACCAGGCCTTCGATGAGATCTTGGACAAACTGGCGGTCGGCGTAACTGAGCGTCAGGTCGCGCAGGAGCTGGAACGGCTGATGAAGGCTGCCGGCGCCGACGGCCTGGCCTTCGACTCGATCGCCGCGTTCGGAGAGAACTCCGCCGAGCCACATCACGAGCCCACCTACAGGGCGCTGGAGGACGGCGACATAGTCAAGCTCGACTTCGGAGCGCTCTGGGCCGGCTACCACGCCGACATGACCAGGACGGTCGCGTTCGGAACGCCAGCCCCCGAACTTGTGAAGATCTACAACATCGTGCAGGAGGCCCAGCAGGCGGGGGTCGACGCCGTCAGAGCCGGTGTCTCCGGCGGTGCGGTCGATGCCGCCGCCCGAAAGGTGATCGAGGATGCCGGCTACGGAGAGGGGTTCTCCCACGGCCTGGGCCACGGTGTGGGTCTTGAGATCCACGAGGGCCCACGTGTCTCCAAGACCTCCGATGACGTGCTTCCGTCGGACACGGTGGTCACGGTCGAGCCCGGCATCTACGTACCTGGCCTCGGCGGAGTAAGGATCGAGGATATGGTGCACGTCACCGCAGAGGGCGGGCGCGTTATCCCTTCATCGACCAAGGAACTAATCGAACTGTAAGGAGCCATAGCGCTTGAGCGTTTCGACGAACGATTTCAAGAACGGCATGACCCTGGATCTGGACGGTGTCTTGATGCAGATAATCGAGTTCCAGCATGTCAAGCCCGGCAAGGGCGGGGCATTCGTCCGCTCCAAGCTGCGGAACGTCAAGACCGGCGCCGTGCTGGAGAAGACCTTCAACGCGGGAGTGAAGGTGGGGCTGGCCATCGTCGAGCGCAGGGACATGCAGTACCTGTACTCGGACGGCTCCGACTTCGTGTTCATGGATCTTGGGACCTACGAACAGACCCACGTTCCCGCCCAGGTGATCGGGGCAGGCAAGGACTACCTCGTCGAGGGCGCCGAGGCTCAGATCACACTGCACGAGGGAACACCCATCACATCCGACCTCGCCGCCTCTGTGGTCTTGAGCGTCACCAAGTGCGACCCGGGGGTCAAGGGGGACCGGGTTAGCGGCGCCCTGAAGCCGGCGACCCTGGAGACCGGCCTCGTGGTGCAGGTGCCGCTCTTCGTGGAGGAGGGCGACAAGCTCAAGGTCGACACCCGTTCGGGCGATTACATCGAGCGCGTGAAGTAGCGGTGTGAGCACCCGCAGGGCGGACAGGCGCACGGCCATCGACATCTTGTATCAAGCCGACATAACGGGTGCGGATCCACTACTGGTGCTAGCCGACTGGTCCTCGATGGATGATCGTGAGGTGGCCGCCTTCACTGCCGAACTCATCCAGGGTGTGGTAGGCCATCTGGAAGGGATCGACCAGGTTTTGGAGTCGCACGCTCAGGATTGGACGGTGGCCCGGATGGCCGCACTGGACAGGACGATCCTTCGTATCGCGGTATTCGAGTTGCTACACCGCCCGGATGTGCCGGCCTCCGCAGCCATCAGCGAGGCGGTCGAGGCGGCAGCCGAACTGTCCTCGGATGAATCCCGTGGGTTCGTCAACGGGATACTTGGGAAGCTGTCTCGCGAACTCGAAGCCGAGAGGTAGTGCCGTCGGTTACTCGGCCGAGGGGTCCGGGTCGGCAGGCTTAGCCGCAGGCTTCTCCTCGATGTCGCCCTCTTTCAGGCCCTTCTTGAACTCGCCGGAGGACCGGCCCACGGCTCGGGCGATCTCAGGAAGCTTGCTTGCGCCGAAGATCACTACGAGAGCGATGATCCCTACGATTCCCCACTCTGGCATTGCGTCACCTTCCTGATCGAGACTCGCCCAGTGTAGCCCACGGCTCAGCCCTGAGGCCCGGTCGCGTCGGCCGGTGTGCTGTATCCTCGCAACAGCTCATCACCTTTAAGTCCGGTCCGGTGAGGCCGGGAAGGGAGCAGGACATGTACGAAGACATGCGCGCCCTCACGCCTGGCAGTGGGGGCGTTCTTTCATGAGCGGCAAACTCATGGATGAGGCCGCTATCCGCCGGGCTCTGACCCGCATCGCCCACGAGATCTTGGAACGCGACAGAGGCGCCGAGGGCCTCACCTTGGTTGGGATCGCGAACCGCGGAGATCACCTGGCGCGTCGCCTCGCAGCCGAGATCGCTCGGATCGAAGGTGCGGTGGTACCCGTGGGTGTCCTTGACATCACCTTCTACCGTGACGACATCGGGATGAAGGCCGAAGCTCCCGAGGTCCACGAGACCAAGGTCGATTTCGACATCACCGGCAAGACCGTCGTTCTGGTCGATGACGTGCTCTTCACAGGGCGGACGATACGCGCCGCGATGGACGCCCTGATGGATTTCGGAAGGCCGAGACAGATCCAGCTCGCGGTGCTGGTCGACCGCGGCCACCGGGAGCTTCCGATCCGAGCCGACTTCGTCGGAAAGAACCTGCCCACAAGCCGCGAGGACGTCGTGAGCGTGGCCGTGACCGAGCTGGACGGCGAGGATTCCGTGACCGTGGAGGGAGCCGCATGAACAAGCACCTGCTCTCGATGAATGACGTCAGCGCCGAGGATGTGGTCCGGATCTTGGACACCGCAGAGTCGTTCCGCGAGGTCGGGACGCGAGTGATCAAGAAGGTGCCCGCGCTTCGCGGTCGCACGGTAGTCAACTTCTTCCTCGAGAACTCGACCCGGACCAGGATCTCCTTCGAGCTTGCGGCCAAGCGGCTCTCGGCCGATGTCATCAACTTCTCGGCCGGTGGCTCGTCCGTTTCCAAGGGGGAGTCTCTGAAGGACACGGCTCTGACCCTTCAGGCCATGGGGGCCGACGCGGTGGTCATCCGTCACTCCTCCAGTGGATCGCCGCACCAGCTCACCAAGTGGGTCAAGGGCTCGGTGCTGAATGCGGGCGATGGTACGCACGAGCACCCGACCCAGGCGCTCTTAGATCTCTACACGATGCGTGAGCGGCTGGGGCGTCTCGAAGGGCTCAGGGTCGCGATCATCGGCGACGTTATGCACTCACGTGTTGCCCGGTCCCTGTCGTTCGGGCTTGTGAAGATGGGCGCAGAGGTCACGCTCGTCGGCCCTCCCACCTTGATCCCGCCGGACGCACCGGCTTGGGGAGTCCAGGTCTCGTACGACATCGAGGCGGTCCTTCCCAAGGTCGATGTCTGTTACATGCTCCGGGTCCAGAAGGAGCGGCAGCGCCTGGAGTTCTTCCCGAGCGTGCGGGAGTACTCCCGCCTATTCGGACTTACGGCCCGGAGGGTGGAACTGCTCCCGGAGGGTTCCCTGATCATGCACCCCGGACCGATGAACCGCGGCGTCGAGATCGACTCCGACGTCGCGGATCTGCCCCAGTCCGTTATCGAGGACCAGGTGACGAACGGGATCGCCGTTCGGATGTCGCTCCTATACCTGTTGCTCGGCGGCGGGGGAGAGGAGGCTCCGGATGCCTGAATCCAGGTTCTCGCTGTCGGGGGCTCGAGTCGTTGACCCCGTCTCCGGGCGCGACGGCGTCGCCGACGTACTGATAGAGGGCTCCTCGATCGCGGCTCTCGGCGAGGGGCTGGATCCGGCCGGAGCCGAGGTCATCGACTGTGCGGGTCTGGTGCTCTCGCCGGGACTCGTCGACATGCACACTCACCTTCGCGAGCCGGGTTTCGAACACAAAGAAACGATCGAGACCGGTACCCGCGCCGCGGCGTTGGGCGGATACACGGCGGTGTCCTCCATGGCCAATACCGACCCGGTGACGGACCACTCCTCGGTCGTCGCAGAGATCCTCGACAGAGCCGCGGCCGCCGGCATGGCCGATGTCTTCCCGGTGGGCGCGATAACCAAGGGGCTGCAAGGCGAACTCCTGGCCGAG
>JANPEZ010000048.1:0-1666 GCA_031423155.1 Actinomycetes bacterium | reverse complement strand
GGGGCAACGGCGGCGGTAAGCTCGGAGATGGCACAAGCGCAGATCGGCGCTCGCCAACGCTCGTGTCCGGAGGACTGATCTTTGCCAGTCTGACTGCTGGAGATGGACACACGTGCGGGCGAACCGCCGGCGGTGTGACCTACTGCTGGGGCTCAAACGTCGCCGGAGAACTCGGCGACGCGTCGACCACAACTCGACTCACTCCGGTACAAGTGCTCGTTCCATAGGTAGGGCGTGCGCCTCCTCACCGCATCGCCCACTCGTACCCGAGGGTCCAACTCACCACGCGATGGCGCGTCGACGTGCCCGCACTCACGTCGCTCGGCTGCTGGTCGATCAGGCTCTTCGTGTAGCGTACCGCAGCGACGAGCCGGCCCGTCCCACGGCGCTGGCGGATCCCGAGCCGGTAATCCGAGGAGATGTCCCAGTGCCGGTACGCCTCAAGTGACTGCGCGCCGTCGGACGAGAGGCCGCAAGAGTCCTCGTGTCGCCCATTGACGCCGACATAGAAGCGCACGCAGTGGTACATCGTCGACGGCACGATGCCTGCTCCGAGGAAGAAGTGCGTGTCGCTCGATTCGCTGGTGAACTCTCGAAGGAGGAGCAGCGGCAGCTCCAGGTGCTCGGAGTGGACCGTCGGTTCGGTGCGATCGAACCCTTTTTCGAGCACCTGCAAGTCGACGGCGAGCGAGTAGCGACGGCGCACACGGAGTCGCGCCCCGATCGATGGGAAGTACGCGTCGCGCGACTCGCTGGACTTGACACCCAACTCTCCTCCGACGTCCCACTGGACGCCCGCTGACGCGTGCCCGAGCGACGCGTGCAACGAGAGGTCATTCTGGGCGCGGAGCGGCGTGACGATTGACACGCACAGGAACAGCAGCAGTCGGCGTGCGTCGCGCGCGCTGGTCATAGCCGTTTCAGGAACGCGATCATCGCGTTGGCGGTCAGCGCGGGGAGCTCCTCGTGCGGCACGTGGCCGGTCCCCGGTACCACCACGAGCTCAGACCCCCGGATGTCGCGATTCAGGCGCCGCGCGTTCTCGATCGGGACCACGGGATCGTGCTCTCCCCAGATGATGAGCGTCGGGACGTCAAAGAGCTTGAGACTGTCGGGAAGGGTCTCGACGTGGTCCGGCACCACCTGCTTCGCGACCGCCGCGATCGCGTACTCGGCGTTGTCCCTCTCGAGGGCGCGAGCGTATCGCTCCACGCGCGCGTCATCCACCAGCTCCTTCTTGAAGAAGACCCGCTCGAGGACGAAGCGCGTGCGCCACTTGTAGCTGGTGAAGTTCTGGGAGATGAACCGCGTGAACGGATTCCGCAGGCTGCTGATGAAGAACGGGAGCTTCTGGGGATAGGTCGGCGCATCCATCAGGATCAGTCCGCGCACCGCTCCCTCACGGCCCTCACTGAGCAGGCGGAGATACGTGATGAAGGTGACGGCGCCGCCGTAGCTGTGCCCGCCGATGACGACCGGCCCCTTGCCCAGGAGCGGCAGGAGCTCGATCACGATCGCCGCCTGCTCCTCCAGCGAGTAGTTCGCGTCGCGCGGCTTCGATGAGAGCCCGAACCCGCGCAAGTCGATCCGCACCACCCGGATCGCCGGCGCCAGGAGCGGCGCGACGTCGTACCAGGACTCCGTCGATGCGCCGAAGCCGTGGAGG
>JANPEZ010000047.1:0-5410 GCA_031423155.1 Actinomycetes bacterium | reverse complement strand
GGAAGGTTGCGGTCCAAGCGACGCTCGACCGGCCGCTACTGGGATGGGGTCCGAACACCACTCAGAGCGCATACCTGCACACCGCGAGCCTGACCGACGTCAGCGAAGCGACGAGAGGATGGAACGACGCCCACAACATCTTCCTGGAGACGGCGGCAGGGAGCGGCCTGCTTGGTCTGGCGGCGCTTCTTTGGCTCCTGGTGCCGGCGGTTCGCCGGTCCCTGCGCGGACGGCCGGAACTGGGTTGGGTGACAGGAGGAGCTGCAGCTCTGGGTGCCTTCTCACTCGTCGAGCCGGAGCACCTGGTTCTGACCCCTTTGCTCTTCCTGCTTGCCGGGGTGTCGGCGCGCGCGCCGAACGCCGAACCTGCGCGAGGGCGGGCGCGGAAGCTGACGGGCATCGGACTGGCGGTCGCATGCGTGCTCACCCTCCAGATGTTCGCGGCGGCCGCGCTGGAGCAGTGGGGCAACTCCTACGGCGAACCCTGGGCATACCGGGCGGCTCTAAGGATCCAACCCTGGCGGCTATCGAGCACCGAGGCCCTGGCCAAGCGCCTGTCGGTCGACGGACGCGCCGGAGATGCCGCGGCCGCTGCCGAGGTCCGTAGCCTGATGGACGCCGCGGTCGCCGCACATCCCTGGGACACGGGCGTGCGAACCTACGCGGGCGACTTCGAGACGATCCTGAAGGATCCCGAAGCCGCCCTGGGCTGGTACTCCCGGCACCTGGAGCGCTTCCCCTCCGACGCCGGCTTCATCCTGACCAGAGAGAACGCACCGCCGGGCCTGAGCACCTCGATCTGACCCCACGAATCACCCGGATATGCGTGCCCGCAGGCCGTGCCTGGCCTAGACTGCCCCGGACGAGCCCGCGCCGGCCCCGGAATGCGAGTCCGTGATGCAAGAGACACCGGAAGACCGCTCGGGCGAAGACACCGAGCGGCGTAGCTTCCTCCGCAGGCCTGCTTCCCCCACCCCTGCGCCCAGTGACGCCCCTGACGTCACCAGCGACCTCGGCGCTCTGCAACGCGCTGTCGATGACCGCATCCGAGATGGCTTGCGCTCGATCGAGTTCAGGGCCGAGACGCTGATGCGTGAGATCGCCGCCGAGATGTGGAAGGCCTCCTCAGGCGACGCGTCGAACGAGCAGGATCGGATCATCTCGTTCCTCTCTCGCGACCAGGCGATCAAGAGCCTGATAACGACCAGTGACGAGCGCTTCCAGGCGCTGGCGGTCAAGACGGCCCGCCTGGAAGACACCCTCGCCGATCTTGCCGAATCGAGCCGAGCGATGCGCGATGCGATGGCCGACGGCGCCAAGGTCATCCACGAGACCGTGAACTCCCCGGCCCTTCACGGGGTCGAGGTGGTTCGCGACCAACTCGTCCAAGTGGAAAGGCACATAGCCGAGGCTTTCCAGCACCTGAACGACCGCGACAAAGCGTTGGTCGAAGGCATCCAACACGAGATAAACGACCACGGCGACATCGTCATGCGAGAGACGACCCGAGTGGTCGAGGCCATGCAGAGTTACGTGCAGGGCGGCGTCGAGGCCATGGGGATGCTCGCCCAAAGGGTCGAGGCCCACATCAACACGGTCCAGGTCCACGACGACGACATGGCCGAGAAGCTGCGCGGCACCGTTCAGGCCGAGATCCACGACTTCGCCGAGCAGCTCCAGCTGATCCACGAGCGTGTGGGGATGCAGGGACGCGACGTCGAGTCCATGACAGAGGGCGTCAAGGCCCAGCTCGACCACGCGATCATGGGGCTCGCGCAGCTCGTGCGCTCGGATTCCCAGACCCTGCACCGGGCGCTTGCCGAGGCGACCCAGGCCCGGGAAGGCTCCTTCCGCGAGAGCCTCGAGGATGGCCTCTCCGGCATGGCGGCCCAGACGCGCGATGCGCTGGTACAGCACTCCGCGGCGACCACCGAGCGTATGGACAGCGTCGCCGGGCTCGTCGAGGAGAAGATCGGCGGCATCTCCGACGAGGTGGCGGCTGCGATCGATCACCAGATGGCCAGGCTCGCCGATCTTATGGAGGCGAAGATCGCTTCGCTCGGCGAGTCGATCGCCCAGCGCGCGGCCGAGGCCGCCGACGTGGCCATCGCCTCGAGCTTCGGTGACGCGATGGGACGGCTGACGGCAGCTACCGCCTCGATCGAGGATCAGCACCTCGGTGCATCGGAAGAGCGTGCCGCGACCGAGGAGCGGATGATCGCCCACCTGGACGACCGGATGACCGCGATCGCGCGGCTGATCCGCTCGGACAACAAGGTGCTCGCCGACCAGCTCGCCGCGGCTGGAACCGGCGGCGGGGACCCCGAGACGGCCAAGCAGACCCTGCGAGCCGTCAAGGAACTCCAGGCGGTCCTGACGAGCGACGTCAACGCCGGCATGGATCAGCGCTTCGATACGATGGCCGAGAGGATGCACCGAGAGACCCAGTCGACGGCCGAGACGATGGCCAAGGTCGCCGAGGTCCTCGCGGAGAAGATGGACAGGCTCACCGTCAAGATCGACGACGTCTACGGCAACGACCTTCAGGTCGTCATCGAACGGATCGGACAGTCGATGCGCGAACTAGCCGCGATGGGCCGCGAGCGCTACCAGGTCGACTGAGCCGCAAGCTGTTTCACCGAAAAGGCCGGGCCCCGAGCCCGGCCTTTTCACTTCAGCCGAACGACAGCCTCGCCGCGCTTGATCGGGAACTCGGTCGTCCCGTCCCTTTCGACGCTTACCCAGACATCCAGGGTCACCGTTCGCCTGCTCGAGTCGAGTGACTTCACCCTGCCGCCGGCAACGATGGTCTCGCCCGCGAACACGGGCGCGCGGAACTGGACCTTAAGACGCTCGATCGCACCGGCATCGCCGACCCAGTTGGTCAACCAGGTGCCCAGATGTCCCATCGTGAGCATCCCGTGACCGATGATCCCTGGGAAGCCCACGCTGCGCGCGAAGTCCTCGTCCTGATGCAGGGGGTTCTGATCGCCTGAGGCATCCGCGTAGGCCTTCACCTGCTCTCGCGTGATCACGCGAGAGAGCGGCGGGAGCTCCAGACCGGCGGCGACATCGTCGAAGCGCAAGGTCACTCGCCACGCTCGACCATCGTCGCCCGCGCGGTCAGCACTGGCTCGCCCGCTGCATCGAGCAGCTGCGTCTCGATCGTGCAGAAGCCGAGGTTGCCCTTGTCCCGCACCGAGGCGATCCGGGTCTTGACGGTAAGCGTCTCCCCGACCAGGGGCGTCCGAACATACTCGTACTCCTGATCTCCGTGGACCACGCGCGAGAAGTCCATCGCCAGATCGGGGTCGTTCACCACCCGGGGGAAGGAAACGAACTCGGCCGTCGTCGCAAGAGTGGGCGGAACACCCAGCGAGAGGTCGGCTCCGACGGCGGCCGCGAAAGCCGCGACCCTCTCAGCGGTCACCTCGAACGCAAGGTCGGGGTAGATCTTGCCTTCGGAGGCCGGATTCACGCCGGCACCGTAGCGGTGGCCGGCGAGGGCCGGCAACCCTTGTCCCCCTAATGGCCCAACCCGTTCGGGGTACTCGCATCGGGGCTTGGAGCCGCTTACGATTCGCACCAGCTATGGCCCGAACTAACCAGACAGGTGACGGAAAACCCGGCCGCCAGATCAAAGTGCTCATCGCCGACGACCACCGGTCCTTCGGTGAGGCGCTCGAAGCGGCCCTGACCAGGGAGAAGGACATCCGAGTGGTCGGCGTCGTGACGGGCGGCGAGGCCGCCGTCGACGCGACGCGGGAGACCGAACCGGACATCGTCCTGATGGATCTGGGTATGCCCGGGATGGACGGCATCGAGGCGACCCGCCGGATCCGCGACAGCTCTGAGGGCACCAGCGTCGTGATCCTGTCCGGCCAGGACGACGATCTGTCTCTCGGCAGGGCGGTCCAGGCCGGCGCCCGAGGACTGCTCCGCAAGACCGAGGCCGTCAAGGATCTGGCGGGCGCGATCCGTCGAGTTCACCTAGGCGAGGCCCTCCACGAAGACGAGGAGCTATCGGTCGCGATGGCCAAGCTGCGCAGGCGCCGCGCCCAGGACGGCAACATCGCCAAGCGCATGGAACGGCTCACCCCGCGCGAGTTGGAGATCCTCCAGAGGATGACCGACGGACAGGAGGCTCCGACCATCGCGAAGGAACTGGGGATGAGCCCGAACACGCTCAGGACGCACACCCAGAACGTGCTGACCAAGCTCGGGGTGCACTCGAAGCTTGACGCGATAGTCGCTGCGATCCGCTACGGCAAGGTGGACACGTTGCGGCTCGATTCGGTGGACCTGGAGATCGAACCGGTCTAGCGGGTCTCTCGGTGCAGCTTGTGCGTGCGACACCAGCGGCAGTACTTGCTCATCTCGAGCCGATCGCGGTCGTTCACGCGATTCTTCACCGTGGTGTAGTTACGCCGCTTGCACTCCGTGCAGGCGAGCGTGATGCTCGGTCGGTTGTCACCTTTGGCCATCTTGGGTCCCTCTTCAGGTCTATCGGGCGGTAGAGCTTACTTGACTATCTTGGTCACTCGGCCGGCGCCGACGGTGCGGCCACCCTCACGGATGGCGAAGCGCAGACCCTCTTCCATGGCGATGGGGGCACCCAGCTCGACCACCATCTCGACGTTGTCCCCGGGCATGACCATCTCCACGCCCTCTGGAAGGGCCGCTGAGCCGGTCACGTCGGTGGTGCGGAAGTAGAACTGGGGCCGGTAGCCGTTGAAGAAGGGGGTGTGCCTTCCTCCCTCTTCCTTGGAAAGGATGTAGACCTGGGCCTCGAAGTTGGTATGAGGGGTGATCGAGCCTGGCTTGGCAAGGACCTGACCGCGTGCGACGTCTTCTTTGTCTATGCCTCTCAGCAAGATCCCGACGTTGTCTCCTGCCTGGACCTCATCCAGGAGCTTTCTGAACATCTCAAGGTCGGTGGCGGTGGTCTTGCGGGTGTCCTTTATGCCTACGATCTCGATCTCGGTCATCTTGGCAAGGGTTCCGCGCTCTACCCGGCCGGTTACGACCGTGCCTCGGCCGGTGATGGAAAAGACGTCCTCGATGGGCATGAGGAAGGGTTTGTCCACGTCGCGCTCGGGCTGGGGGACGTATGTGTCGCAAGCCTGGAGCAGCTCATCGATCTTGACTCCCCAGGTCTCGTCGCCTTCTAGGGACTTAAGGGCCGATCCGATGATCACCGGTACGTCGTCCCCGGGGAACTCATAGCTGGACAAAAGCTCGCGCACTTCCAGCTCGACCAGGTCCAGCAGCTCGGGGTCATCGACCGTGTCGGCCTTGTTCAAGAAGACCACGATGTAAGGGACCCCTACCTGGCGGGCCAGCAGCACGTGCTCGCGGGTCTGGGGCATGGGACCGTCGGCTGCGGAAACGACCAAGATCGCGGCGTCCA
>JANPEZ010000046.1:0-3853 GCA_031423155.1 Actinomycetes bacterium | reverse complement strand
GTGGTCGTCGCGCGCGGCGGGCGCGGCGGCAGGGGTAATGCCGCCCTGGCTTCGGGGAAGAACCGCGTTCCCAAGAGCGCCGAGCAGGGGGAAGAAGGTGAGGAGCGCCGGCTGAAGGTCGAGCTGCGAACCGTCGCCGATGTCGGACTGGTGGGCCTTCCGAACGCCGGCAAGTCGACCTTGCTCTCTCGGCTGACCGCCGCCAAGCCGAAGATCGCGGATTATCCGTTCACGACCCTCACCCCGAACCTGGGTGTCGCCGGAAGCGATGAGGACCGCTTCGTCGTGGCCGACATACCCGGGTTGGTCCAGGGAGCCGCGGGCGGTAAGGGCCTCGGCCACAGGTTCCTGCGTCACATAGTGCGATGCCGGGCCCTGCTGCTGGTCGTCGATCTCTCCGGGGAGGATCCGGCCGCCGACCTCGCGACACTGCGCGAGGAGCTCGCCGCATACGACCCGGCCCTAGCCGAGCGTCCCGCGTTGATCGTGGGAACCAAGGCCGACCTCATCGAAGAACCCGACGGCGTCGCTCTCGGCCCCGAGGCTCTGGTCGTGTCCGCGGTGAACGGCCTCGGACTACCCGAGCTGCTCGAGCGCATCGGGGTGCTCGCTTCGCAGGCTTCCGATGAGGCACCCGAACGCAAGACGCACGTCGTGATCCGCCCCGCCCGCCCCAGTTTCACGATCACCCGCGAGCAGAACCGCTTCCGGGTCAGCGGTCGAAACGTGGAGCGCTGGGTCGTCGACACCGACATGAACGACGAGACCGAGGTTGCCGACCTGCAGAAGAGGCTCAAGAAGGAAGGAGTAGAACGCCGACTCGCCGAAGCCGGCGCTCGCCGCAGCGACGATGTCGTCATAGGCTCGATGGAGTTCGAGTTCCTGCCGGAGGAGGACGAACGTGGACGTTGACAGGCTGCTGAAAGAAGAGGACTCGGGCTGGCGCGAACTGTGCCAGACATTCGCCCGGTTCTCGCCGGAGCAGATGGCCGAGCCGGGGATCACCGACGAGGGCTGGGCGGCCAGGGACGTGATGTTCCACATCGGGGCCTGGCTCGCCGACTGCGCGACGCAACTCGAGCGCATGCGGATGGGGACATATGTTGACCCGCAAACCGACACCGACGAGCAGAACCGCAGTTGGTTCGAGCTCTCGCGCACGATGGACCTGGACTCGGTCAAGGCCGAGTTCCACTCCGCGCGAACGCGCGCGCTGCAGGAGTGGCAGGCGATGCCCGAGGTCACCGCGGATGCCTGGGAGTGGTTCGAGGAAGCAGGCGCGCTCCACTACGCCAAGCACCTGGATGACCTGAGGGCATGGGCCGATCGCATGGGCGCATGAGGTTGTTCCCCCTGGGTGCGGACGTAGGATGACCGGCGTGGGTAAGCGCCTCGGAGTGATGGGCGGCACGTTCGATCCGATCCACTACGGCCACCTCGTGACCGCCGAAGAGGCCCTCGTCCAGTTCCGCCTCGACGGGGTCATGTTCGTCCCGACCGGCAGCCCCTGGATGAAGGCGCACGAGCGCGTCTCGCCGGCCGAAGATCGCTACCTGATGACGGTCATCGCGACCGCGAGCAACCCCTTGTTCTCGGTCTCTCGGATCGAGGTCGACCGCGCCGGCCCTACCTATGCCGTCGATACGCTCCTGCAGATCCACGAGGAGAGCGGCGCCGGAACCGACCTGTTCTTCATCACAGGTGCCGACGCGATGCTCGAGATCTTCCACTGGAAGGAACCGGAGGAGCTTTTCGAGCTGGCCGACTTCATCGCGGCCACCCGCCCGGGGTTCGACATCGCCGCATTCGAGGCCGACGCCACGACGCGCCATCCGCGCGTCTTCGTGATGAACGTGCCCGCGCTCGCCATTTCCTCGACCGACATCCGAGCGCGCGTCGCTGAGGGAAGGCCGATCCGCTACCTGGTGCCGGAGGGCGTCAAGAGCTACGTCGAGAAGGCGGGCCTGTACCGGTGATCGCGGCTTGAGTCTTCCCGGGTCAGGCGGGAAGCCGGTCCGCGCGTCTCGCCGGTCTCGCCGGCTCCGGCGTGGGCGCCTGCAGATCGGGGCCGTGGCGGCTTGCGTGATCCTCCTCGCCGGTGGAGCCTGGGCGCTCTTCTCGGGTGGCGGAGATGAACCGCCCGGGCCCGCGGATCCCGGCTCGCTGGGCCCCTCGGCATCGAGGGGGCCGGTGACGGCTTCGGTGTTGGTGCTCAGGGGAGCGACCGAGCCACTCGTGGCGGTGGTGGCGTCCGGGCCCGCGCCGACCGTCGTCGTGGTTCCCCCGGATCTTTCGATCCTGATCCCCGCCCGGGGGGATGCGGACACGACCGCCCTTGCCGGCCTCGGCGGCCAGGAGGTGCGAACGGCGACCTCGAACCTGCTCGGCATCTGGATCGATCACTACGCGATAACCGACCTGGATCACCTTGCTTCCTACGTCGAGCGGAGCGGCGGGCTCGATATCGCCTTGCCCGGCGGCGCGACGACCATGACCGGCGATCAACTGAAGGCGTACATGGCGGTATCGGGGCCCAATCTGCTGACGCGCTGGGAGATCTTGCTCCCGGCCCTTGTCGACGGGCCCTTAACGTTCGAGGACACCGACTTCATCGAGAGCGATGGCGCATCCGAACTGACGGTGGCGCTTCAGGGGGCCGGTGGCGCGCGGGTTCAGGAACTGCCCTCGCATGTAGTCACCACAGGTGTGAGCGCGCCGACGTTCGAAGAGATAGACCAGCTCGCGGCCACGGCTTTCGGCGCGGACTCGCCTCCCGTTCCGGTGGTCCTTGAGAACGGCAGCGGATTCCCCGGAATCGGCGAACCCGCCGCCCAAGCCCTCGTTCCGGCCGGATTCCGGATCGTGGTATCGCAGAACGGAGATACCTTCGGGCTCGCGCAGACTCAGGTGCTGGCCGATGGCAACGAGCACGTGGCCGACGCGCAGCGCGCGGTCGAAGCGCTGGGGGTCGGTGCCGTCGCCGTCTCGCGGGTACCATCGGGAATAGCCGACGTGACCATAGTGCTGGGAAAGGACTTCTCGAGTTGACGGACGGAAGGCAGGCGTGACGGGCAAGGATCCCGTCATGAGCCGCGAGGTGGCCATCGCCGCCGCGCGCGCGGCAGCCGAGAAGCAGGCCACCGAGATCGTCATCCTGGATGGCCGCGAGCTCATCGTGATCACCGACTACTTCGTGATCGCCACCGCCGGCAGCCAGCGTCAGGTCTCCACCGTGATCGACACCGTCGAGCATGCCTTGCGAGGCCTGGGCGAGAAGCCCATCCGCCGAGAGGGCGAGCCCGACGCCGGCTGGTGGCTCATCGACTACTTCGACGTGGTGGTCCACGTCTTCGACGAGGAGCAGAGGGGCTACTACGACCTCGAGCGCCTGTGGCGCGACGCCCCTCGCGTCGAGTGGGAGCAGGGCTCGGACGCAGCGTCCTCCGGGTAGAATCTGCCTCGTTCCGGGCCCATAGCTCAGCTGGTAGAGCGCTTGGCTGGCAGCCAAGAGGTCAGGGGTTCGAATCCCCTTGGGTCCACTTCCGCAGTGTCCTATTCCGGCGCACGTTCCTTATCTCTGCACTTTCAGCGAATAGTCGGGGTAGAGCGCGGCCGGATCGACGCGCGAAGGAGCCGCCGAAGATCCTCCCGCTAGGTCGAAGGCATAGACCTTCGTGTCGTTCGAGCCGACGTACACCACGCCGTTTGCGACCGCCGGGGAGGAGTTGACGCCGATCCCCGTCGTGTAGCTCCACAGAAACGCCCCGGTGGCTGCGTTCAGGGCGTAGAACTTCGTGTCGTTCGAGCCGACGTACACGACGCCGTTTGCGACCGCCGGGGAGGAGAAGACGGC
>JANPEZ010000045.1:0-26480 GCA_031423155.1 Actinomycetes bacterium | reverse complement strand
CACTCAAGGAGGCCATGTTGCCCGGGTTCAAGGATTACGCCGCCCGCACGGTTCGCGATGCGCGGGCGCTGTCCAAAGGACTTGCCGAGGAGGGCCTACGGATAGTTTCGGGAGGGACCGACTCCCACCTGGCCCTGGTTGACTGCCGTCCGCTGGACATCACGGGCAAGGACGCCGAGCGGGTCTGCGACGAGGTCGGGATCGCGCTGAACAAGAATCAGATCCCCTTCGACCCGCAGCCGCCCTCGACACCCTCGGGCATCCGCGTCGGCACTCCGGGGCCCTCGACCCTGGGGATGGACGAGCCCGAGATGGCCGAGATAGCAAGCATCATGGGGGACGCTCTTCGGAGCCCGGATGACGAGGGTGTGAAAGAGAAGGCCCGGGGGCGTGTTCGCGACCTCACGCAGCGTTTCCCCGCCTACGCCTAGCGCCGTCAGGGCCCGGTTGCCTTGGGGCAACCGGGCCCGCAGACTTGCCGGGTGATCGCCTACCTTGTCGTCTTCGCCGCGAGCGCGGTAACCGCGCTCGCGGTAACACCGCTGGTTCGGCGGGGCGTGATCCGTATGGGCGCCATAGACCAGCCGTCGGATCGCAAGGTTCATCCCAGCGCCACCGCAACCAGCGGAGGTTTGGCGATGTTCGTCGCCTTCCTGGCCGGGCTAGGGGTCTCCAGGCTGTTGCCGTTCTTCGAAGACATGAACCGCGGTTCATCCGAGCCGCTTGCCGCGCTCCTAGCTTGCTCAGCGGTCGTAGCGCTCGGTTTCGTTGATGACATCAAAGGGATGCGGGCGATCTCCAAGCTGACGGGGCAGGTGTTCACCGCCGGCCTTCTGATCCTTGCCGGCGTACAGATAGCCTTCATAGCTGCGCCTGGACTGGGGATCGTCTCGGTCGGATCCGACCTGGCCGTGCCGATAACCGTTATCTGGGTGGTGGCGATGCTCAACGCGGTCAACCTCGTCGACGGGTTGGACGGACTGGCCGCCGGCATGACGGCCATAGCGGCGGCAGCCTTCTTCGTGTATATGGTTCACGCGCCCAGCCTCTTCGGGGACGCCTCCGCGGCAGCCCTGCTGTCGACCATCGCCGCCGGAATATGCGTCGGCTTCCTCCCCTGGAACTTCTACCCGGCGAAGATCTTCATGGGGGACTCAGGCTCGATGCTTCTGGGGATGCTGCTCGCCATAGCGACTGTATCCGGCGTTGGGCGCAACCCGTTTCCGCCCAGCGGGGGTGACTTCGCGGTCCTGGCCATCCCCGTTCTGCTGCCGCTCCTGGTCCTGGCCATCCCTTTCCTGGATGTTGCCCTAGCGATCCTGCGCCGCTTCCGCAGGGGCGTGGGGATCGCTCAAGCCGACAAGGAGCACATCCATCACCGCCTTATGGACGTCGGGCACAGCCACCGTCAGGCAGTGCTGCTCATGTACCTTTGGAGCGCGCTGATCTCCGGCAGCGCTCTCGCTGTTGGATTGATCGACGGCAGGCTCGCAGCAGGTTCGGTGCTCGTGGGCGCCGTGTCTCTCTTCTTGGCAACGGCTCTCCCACGGTTGCTCGAGCGCAGGCGAACGGCCTCGAACGGATCCCCCTAGCCCGCCCGCTCGCCGGGTCCATCTCGGGCCTTGTCCGTTCTGTATAAGAGGGCGGCGATGTTCGCACGCCCGGTCCGGCGCTCATGACTAGACATCTGGGTGACAATCCTGCTCCCCGTGGGTCACAATCACGGCCCTAGGTCGGACGAGCAGGGGGTTTCCGCGTGCCAGAGATCGACGTACGCCTCGAGCACGTCACCAAGCAGTTCGGTGACGTGGCCGCGGTGGACGACCTATCCCTCGACATAGCCGAGGGGGAGTTCTTCTCGATGCTCGGGCCTTCCGGTTGCGGGAAGACCACGACCCTGCGGATGATCGGCGGGTTCGAGGAACCGACTTTCGGCACGGTCTACCTCGGTGGGCGAGACGTCACCGATCTGCCCCCCTACAAGCGTGACGTGAACACGGTGTTCCAGTCCTACGCCCTCTTTCCTCACCTGGACGTCTTCGAGAACGTGGCCTTCGGGCTGCGCCGCAAGAAGGTGGAGAAGTCCCAGATCAAGTCCCGGGTCAAGGAAGTCATGAAGCTTGTCGACCTGGTGGGATTCGAACGGCGCAAGCCCCCGCAGATGTCGGGTGGCCAGCAGCAGCGAGTCGCGCTGGCCCGCGCCCTGGTCAACCACCCGAAGGTGCTCCTCTTGGACGAGCCCCTCGGCGCGCTCGACCTGAAGCTGCGCAAGCAGATGCAGCTGGAGCTCAAGCGGATCCAGCAGGAGGTCGGGATCACGTTCATCTACGTCACGCACGACCAGGAAGAGGCCATGACGATGTCCAACCGTTTCGCGGTCATGCGCCACGGCAAGATCGAGCAGATAGGTCCGCCCGAGGAGGTCTACGAGAACCCCGCGACCGAGTTCGTCGCCGGCTTCCTGGGTGCGTCGAACCTGCTGGACGGGGAGGTCAAGGAGACCGGGAACGGGTTGACGTCTATCCTGCTGAGCACCGGGAGCCTGATCTACGCAGATGCCGATCGCATCGGATCGCATCTCGGTTCCTCGGTGAAGGTCGGGGTTAGACCTGAGAAGATCTCGATCGTCGCCGCGGAGGGGGAAGCTCCGTCCGACCGAAACAGCGTCACCGGGTTGCTTCGGATGTCGACCTACATCGGAGTGAGCCATCAGTACAAGGTGGAAGGACCGGGCGGATCGACGCTGACGGTCTACGTTCAGAACCTCGGCGCCGAACGCGCGCCGCAGCCAGGTGAACAGGTTCGTCTCGAGTGGCTACCCGAGCATACGTTCGTGGTCGAGCCGGGCGAACCCCTATCCGAGGAGGAGGAACAGGAATGACCGAGCGCAACGAGCAGCCCGGCATGGACCCCGCTTTCCTGCGCGGTTTGACCCAGCGTCGCGTATCGCGTCGCGAGATGTTCCGCTACGCCGGCGTCGGTGCCGGCGCGGTTTCGATGGCCTCGATCCTCGCCGCGTGCGGCAGTGGGTCCGGTCCCGGCACCGAAGGCACCTCCATCGATTGGAGTGCCGAGCCTGCAGGCCAGCTCGACTTCGCCAACTGGCCGCTCTACATCGACAAGGAGAAGAACGACAAGGGAGAGGTCGTCCGGCCTTCCCTCGAGATGTTCACGAAGGATACGGGCATCGAGGTGAACTACCGCGAGGTCATCCAGGACAACGCGGCGTTCTTCGGTCGCATCCAGCCGCTCCTTCAGGCGGGCGATCCCACCGGATGGGATATCGTAGTGATCACCAACGGCGACTCCATGACCAGACTGCTCGCTCTGGACTACCTGATCCCGCTGCCGACGGACATGCGTCCGAACTTCGACAAGCACGCTGGCGCCTACATCAAGGATCCTGCCTACGACCCGGGCAACAAGTACACGATGGCGTGGCAGTCCGGGATCACGGGTATCGGATGGGATCCCAAGCAGGTGGCAGAGCTCCGTCCGGACAAGCCTGAGATCACCAGCGTCAACGATCTCTTCGACCCGGCCTTCAAAGGCAAGGTCGGGATGTTCGGCGACAACGCGGACATGCCGAACTTCACGATGCTCGGCCTCGGGATCGTTCCGGAGGAATCGACGCCCGAGGATTGGAAGAAGACAGCCGACCTACTTCAGAAGCAGAAGGACGACGGCATCGTGCGTCAGTACTACTCGCAGAACTACATCAACGCCCTGTCCAACGGTGACGTCGCCCTGGCCATGTCCTGGTCCGGCGACATCTTCCAGCAGAACCTGTCTGGGGATTCGGAGGGATTGCAGTTCACGGTTCCCGATGAGGGCGCGATAATCTGGACCGACAACATGTGCATCCCCAAGGGTGCCAAGCATCCGGTTGACGCCATGGTCTACATGGACTACGTGTACGACCCGGACGTCGCCGGCCAGATAGCCCAATGGGTGAACTACATCACTCCGGTTCCCGAGTGCAAGGATTTCATCCTTGGGCTGTACGAAGAGACGGGGGATGAGTACTACAAGAACGTAGCCGAGAGTCCATTGGTCTTCCCGACTCCCGAGTCCTCGGCCAGTCTCCACACGTTCAGGACCCTCGACGATGCCGAGCAGGTCGAGTGGAACAACATGTTCCAGCCGATCTACCAGAGCTAGGTGGTGGGAAGCCCGGCCGATGGCTGACCGAAGCGTTCCGAGCCTCGATGACATAGTCAAGGCGGGGATCCCCCTGGGGACCCCGCCTCGACGTAAGGGCAATCCGCGCAAGAGACTGATCCCCTACGCCCTATCGGGTCCGGCTGTGCTGTGGCTGGTCATCTTCTTCCTGATCCCGGTCGTCTACATGTTCTTGATCTCGCTGAACAGCGGTCTGCTCGGGGAGTTGAGGTTCGCCGGCCGGTTCGCCAACTACTCGGACGTAGTCAAGGTCTACAGGGATCAGTTCACCTGGTCGATCATCGCCGCGCTGCTCGTGACGATCATCACGCTTTCGGTCGCGTACCCGCTGGCCTACTGGATCGCCTTCTACGGAGGGAAACGCAAGTCGACCTACCTGTTCCTACTGCTGCTTCCGTTCTTCGTCTCGTTCGTCATCCGTACCGTTCAGTGGCAGTTCATCCTGGCCGACAGCGGGGTCTTGTTCAAACCTTTGAAGGCGATCGGGCTGCTCCCGGACTCCTTCAGGGTCCTCGGAACGAGGGCGGCGGTGGTTGCAGGGATCGCCTACAACTACCTCCCCTTCACCGCACTTCCCCTGTACGTCTCGCTCGAGCGGATCGACCCGAAACTGCTGGAAGCGGGTCGAGACCTCTACGCGAACAAGGCTACGACCTTCCGAAAGGTGGTCTGGCCGCTCTCGCTTCCGGGCGTGTTCGCGGCTTTCCTGCTCACCTTCGTGCCGGCGGTGGGTGACTTCGTCAACGCCGAACTCCTCGGAGGAGCCGGCACTAAGATGATCGGCAACATCATCCAATCGGTGTTCCAGACCAACTTCGACTACCCGCACGGAGCCGCACTCTCGTTCATCCTCATGGTGGTGCTGCTCGCGGGTGCCTCCCTCTACGCGAGGGTTCTGGGGACGGACGCGGTGATGAGGGTGGCCCGCCGATGAGCGCTGCGGTCGAGTCTCCGGACGTGACGAACCAGCCGATCCGCCGTGCCAAGGGGCGGCGCTGGACTAGCTACGTCCTTCCCGTCTATTCGTGGATGGTCATCGTCTACCTGGCGGTTCCCGTGTTCGTGATGATCGCATTCGGTTTCAACGATGTCCCCGGACGCGTGAACGTCGAGTGGTTCGGTTTCACGACGCGCTGGTACAAAGAGTTGTTCGAAGTCATCGGCCTGGGTCCGGCGATAGCGCTTTCGCTGAAGATAGCTTTCGCGTCGACGGCCCTCTCGACCGTCATGGGAGCCCTGCTCGGCTTGGCGATGGGCCGATACAACTTCCGCGGCTCGGGTGCCATGAACTACCTCATCTTCCTGGCGATCGCCTCTCCCGAGATCGTGCTCGGCACGTCTCTTCTGGTCATGTTCGTCAACGTCAAATTCCCCCTCGGGTTCTACAGCATCGTCGCCGCGCACGTGATGTTCTCGATCTCGTTCGTGGCCATCACGGTGCGGGCCCGGGTCCAGGGTCTCGACGAGGCCCTGGAGGAGGCCGCCGGCGACTTGGGCGCTCCTCCGGTGACCACCTTCTTCAAAGTCACGCTGCCGCTGATCGCGCCGGGCGTCGTGGCTGGAGCGATGCTCGCCTTCGCGCTTTCGATCGACGACTTCGTGATCACGAGTTTCGTATCCGGGCAGGAGCCGACCTTCCCCATATGGGTCTACGGTTCGACGCGAACGGGTACTCCGCCGCAGGTGAACGTCATGGGGACCCTGCTGTTCATGGGCGGAGTCATGATCGCGCTCTTATCGGCACTGGTCCCCAAGGCGGTCGAGATACGTGACAAGCGAAGGCTCGCCTCGGACCTCGCGATCAAGACTTCGTGAAACCGTTCACAAGCTGGACCGAAAACGGCCATCTACCTGCAGAAACGCGGCGGCGCTCACGTTGACGCGCCGGAGTAGGGCTGGCTATACTTCCGAGCCCATGGGGGCTGACCAGCAGCGGAACGTCGCGTGGTCGGGCATGGGAACGGGTTGGTCGATCACCTCGACGCTGATAGCCGGGATGCTGACGCTGGGCGCCCTCGGCTACCTGGTCGACAGACTGACGGGCCTGCACGAGGTCTTCTTGCCGATCGGGATAGTTCTGGGCGGGGCGGCGGGCATCTACGCCATCTTCGTTCGATACGGAAAGGGAGAGAGTTGATCAAGGTCGAGCCGGAGCGCGAACTCGTGCGCCGGGCGCTCCCGTTCTTCCCTCCTGCAGTTGCACTGGCTTTCGTCGCGGGCGCGCTCATCTCAGATCAGAACGCCGGGTTATCCGCCGCTGTAGCGATCGTCATCGTCGCCATGAACTTCGTGGCGAACGGACTCTCGCTGGCCTGGGCCGCGAAGGTCTCGCCGACGATGATCTACGCCGTGGGTCTAGGCGGCTTCGTGGCCCGAATCGCGGTCTTCTCTCTGGCGATGGTGGCTCTTACCGCGTTCGAGTGGTTCTCTGCGCTGGCTTTCATCGCGACGTTCATCCCTGCGACCCTCGTCCTGCTGGCATCCGAGATGAAGGTTCTGTCCGGTCGCCAGCTGCAGTCGGAACTGTGGTACTTCCGAGAGGGCGTTTCGTGATGCCGCCGCCCTTGATCGCCGCGATCTTTGAGCCGCCGACGACGAAGGACTTCGTCTTCGATTGCTATTTCGGCGGAAAGCTGTTCGGCGTCGACATGTGCTTCAACTTCATAACCGCTCTCGTCGTCGCCTCGATGTTGATCTTCATCCTGCTCTTCTACTTCGCGTTTCGGAAGGCCAAGGTCGTTCCCGGCAAGCTCCAATCGTTGATGGAGATGGGTCTGGACTTCGTTCGCGAGCAGATCGCGATCCCCATGCTCGGGCACGACGCGGATAGGTTCTTGGCGCTGCTAGCGACGCTTTTCTTCTTCATCCTGATCGGCAACCTGTTCGAGGTCGCGCCGTGGGTCAACTTCTCCGCAAACAGCAGGGTCGCGTTCCCGCTCGTGATGGCGATGATCGCGTGGTTGACCTACAACGTCGTCGGGATCCGCAAGCACGGGTTCTTCGGGTACCTGAAGTTCTCGTGCATCATCCCGAGCGCTCCGGCCCCGCTGCGCTACACCCTTCTGATGGTCATCGAGTTCGTCTCGAACATCATCATCCGGCCGATCACGCTGACCGTTCGACTCGCTGCCAACTTCGTCGCGGGGCACTTCCTGCTCGCGATCTTCTTCCTCGGCAACGTCTTCTTCCTGCAGAACGGGCCGAAGACGTGGGCATTGCTGGGAGTGTCGGCACCGCTGGCACTGATCCTCGTTGCGTTCGAAGTGTTCGTTTCGTTGTTGCAGGCATTCATCTTCTCCATGCTCACCGCCTCCTATATCGGCGGCGTTCTAGCTGAAGAACACTAAGTAAGGGAGGCTCGGTTATGTTGCGTTTCCTCGCGCAGGTCACTGGAGACCTGGATTCGATCAAGACCGTCGGCAAGGGCCTGGTCATCGGCCTGGCCGCCATCGGCCCCGGCATCGGTCTGGGCGTTCTGATCGGCAAGTCGGTAGAGGCCATGGCTCGTCAGCCCGAATACGCGAACCAGGTCCGCACCACCATGTTCATCGGCATCGGTCTGATCGAGGCGCTCGCGCTGTTCGGCATCGCGTTCTCGTTCATCATCTAAGGGGGACCCTCTTGTTTGGTTCTTTCACCGGGGTCCTTGCCTCCGAGGCCGGAAAGGTATCCGAGGCCAAGGATCTCTACCCGCACGTCAGTGAGCTGATCGTCGGGCTCATCGCGTTCACCATCTTGTTCGCGTTCATGTGGAAATGGGTGCTTCCCAGGTTCCGTCAGGTCCTGGAGGACCGACGCGACCAGATCCAGGGGAACCTAGAGAAGGCCGAGGCGACGCGCGTAGAGGCTGACACCCAGCTCGCCGACTACAAGACCCAGCTTGCCGGCGCACGCGAAGAATCCAACCGGATAATCGAGGAGGCCCGCAAGACCGCGGATCAACTCCGCAAGGATCTGCAGGCCCGCGCCGAGGAGGAGTCCCAAGGTATCGTCGCCCGCGCCCAGGAGGAGATCCGGGCCGAGCGCGACCGCGCATTCCAAGAACTTCGCGCCCAAGTGGGAGATATCGCTGTGGAGCTTGCCGGCCGCGTGGTCCGCCAGTCCCTGAACAAGGACGCCCACGAACGACTGATCGACGAGTACATCGACGAGGTCGGTCGCAGCGGCGGGAACGGCAAGGGCTGAGCGTGAGCAAAGAGGACCTCGTTCGCGGCTACGCCCAAGCTCTCTTCGCCGTTGCCGAAGCCGAAGGAGCCCTCGGCACGGTTGAGGACGAACTCTTCTCCTTCTCCAAGGCTGTGGAGCAGAACACGGCGCTGCGCGAGGCGTTGGTCGACCCGGCTCTTCCGGTGGAGAACCGCAAGGGTGTGCTGCGCGACCTGTTGGGGGATCGAGCCAACCCCGTGACGCTGGCCTTGCTGGGCTTCGTCGTCGAAGCGGGCCGGGCCAAGGATCTGGGCAAGATCGTGCAGGAGGTCGCGTCCATCGCGGCCACGCGGCGCGATCACGAACTGGCCGAGGTCCGCTCCGCGGTGTCATTGTCGGACGAACAGCGTTCGCGGATCGCGGACGCACTTTCGCGCGCGACCGGCCGTGCGATCGAGGTCAAGGTTGTGGTTGACCCCACGGTGGTCGGCGGCATCGTCGCCCGCGTGGGCGATGAAGTTTTCGACGGCTCGGTCGCGAGCCGGTTGACCGAAGCCAAGCAACAACTAGGGAGCTGACGAGATGGCGATGACATTCGACCCCACGAGCATCGCCGAGGCGCTGCGAAAGAACGTAGAGAGCTACACGCCGTCGATCGAGCGTGAGGAGGTCGGGCGCGTCACCGAGACCGGAGACGGCATCGCGCGCGTCCAGGGGCTCCCTCGCACGATGGCGAACGAGCTTCTCGAGTTCCCGGGCGGCATCCTCGGTGTTGCGCTGAACCTGGAAGAACACGAGATCGGCTGCATCATCCTGGGTGAGTCCTCCCACATCGAGGAGGGCGACCCGGTCAAGCAGACCGGCAACATCCTTTCGGTCCCTGTGGGCGACGGTTTCCTGGGGCGCGTCGTGGACGCGCTCGGCCAGCCGATCGACGGCAAGGGTCCGATCGTCGCGGAGGACCGGCGCAACCTGGAGGTGCAGGCGGCCAACGTCGTCTCGCGCCAGCCGGTGAAGGAGCCTCTCTACACCGGTATCTCGGCGATCGATGCGATGACCGCGATCGGGCGCGGACAGCGCCAGCTGATCATCGGCGATCGCCAGACCGGCAAGACCGCGGTCGCGATCGACGCGATCATCGCCCTGCGCGAGAACTGGGGCACCGACAAGGCCGTGAAGTGCATCTATGTGGCCATCGGCCAGAAGGGCTCTACCGTCGCCGAGGTCGTGGAGACCCTGCGGGCGAACGGTGCTCTGGAGTACACGACCATCGTCAACGCGGCCGCCGATTCGCCGGCGCCGTTCCAGTACCTGGCCCCGTATGCCGGCGCCGCGATAGGCGCCCACTGGATGTACAAAGGAGAGGCAGCGCTCATCGTCTACGACGACCTGTCCAAGCAGGCAACGGCGTATCGGACGTTGTCCTTGCTGCTGCGTCGTCCCCCGGGCCGCGAGGCTTATCCGGGCGACGTCTTCTACCTGCACTCGCGTCTACTCGAGCGCGCGGCCAAGCTCTCCGATGCGCTGGGTGGTGGCTCCCTGACTGCCCTTCCCATCATCGAGACCAAAGGTGGCGACGTCTCGGCCTACATCCCGACGAACGTCATCTCGATCACGGACGGTCAGATCTACCTGGAGCCCGAGCTGTTCTTCTCGGGGGTCCGTCCGGCGATCAACGTCGGTGTGTCGGTCTCGCGGGTGGGCGGTGCCGCTCAGATCAAGGCGATGAAGAAGGTCGCCGGGCGTCTGCGTATCGACCTGGCTCAGTACCGAGCGCTCGAGGCATTCGCCCAGTTCGGTTCGGAGTTGGACAAGGCCTCGCAGCAGCAGCTGTCGCGAGGCGCCCGTGTCATCGAGATCTTGAAGCAGCCGCAGTACCAGCCGGCGCCGGTCGAGCGACAGGTCGTCTCGATCTACGCGGCGACCGGCGGTTACCTGGACGACTACCCGGTCGGAGACGCCAAGCGCTTCGTCCTGGGTCTGGGGGAGTACCTGGACAGCAGGAACCCCGAGATATTGACGGCGATCAAAGCGACCGGCGACATGTCCGAGGAGACGGAGACCGCCCTCAAGGCCGCTCTCGACGGATACAAGGCGACGTTCGTACCGACTCAGTCGGGGCCTGGATCGGACGCTGCGCTCGGCGATGTGCCACCGCCGGATGAGGTCAAACCCGACGTCGGATGGGACCGCATGTCCTCGGCCGACGAGGATGAGACTCCGGCGCAGTAGATGGGCGCACAACTCCGCGTCGTACGTCGCCGGATCCGCTCGGTCCAGTCGACGATGAAGATCACCCGGGCGATGGAACTCATCGCGTCCTCGCGCATCGTCAAGGCGCAGGCCCGGGTCGAGGCTGCGCGGCCGTATGCGATCCAGCTGACGAGCGCCATGGAGGACCTTGCCCGCCAGTCGGGCTCGATCGCGCATCCCCTGCTTGAGGAGCGCGAAACCCCTTCCAAGGCAGGGATCCTTGTCGTCACATCCGACCGGGGCCTGGCCGGTTCCTATAACTCCAGCGTGCTGAAGGTCGCCGAACAGGCGATCGCGGACGTTCGCCGTCGGGGCTTGGAGCCGGTCGTCTACGTCCTGGGCAAGAAGGGCGTGGGCTACTTCCGGTTCCGAGCCGTCCCGATGCGCCGGACCTGGCAGGGGTTCAGCGAGGTGCCCCCCTACGACAAGGCGGTCGAGGTCGGCCAGGCGCTCATCGAGGACTTCGCGGCCACCGAGATAGACGAACTGCATTGCGCCTACACAGACTTCCGCTCGGCCTTCACCTTGCGGGCGACGCTGAAGCGGTTCTTGCCCATCGCACCCGAAGAGGTCACCGGCAAGGGCGAAGGTTCGGTGAGTGCCGAGTACCTCTTCGAGCCCGAGCCGGGCCAGATCCTGGACTACCTGCTTCCCCAGTACGTCATCACGAAGGTCTACGCGGCGCTGCTGGAGTCGGCCGCGTCGGAGAACGCCGCACGCCGGCGCGCGATGAAAGCCGCAACCGAGAACGCGGAGGACATCATCAAGATATTGACCCGCCAGGCCAACCGGGCGCGTCAGGACGAGATCACGACCGAGATCAGCGAGATCGTCGGCGGGGCCGAGGCCCTTTCTGCCGCGTCAGGAGAGTGACATGACTGAGAACCTTTCGAACGGACGAGTAGTGAGAGTCATCGGCCCGGTGGTCGACGTCGAGTTCCCGCCGGCCGAGCTTCCCGAGATCAACACGGCGCTGACGGTCGACGTGACCATCGCCGGTCAGACGACGACGATCACATGCGAGGTCGCCCAGCACATCGGCGACTCGCAGGTCCGCGCAGTCGCTCTGAAGCCGACCGACGGACTGGTTCGCGGCGCCCCCGTGCACAACAGCGGCTCGCCCATCAAGGTCCCGGTCGGCGAGGGAGTTCTGGGTCACGTCTACAACGTGCTCGGCGAGCCCCTCGACACAACGATGGACAACATCCACCCGGCCGACTACTGGCCGATCCATCGCGACAGCCCGCCGTTCGACGAGCTCGAGCCCAAGTCCGTGATGCTGGAGACCGGTATCAAGGTCATCGACCTGCTCGAGCCGTACGTGCAGGGCGGCAAGATCGGCATGTTCGGTGGCGCCGGCGTCGGCAAGACGGTCATCATCCAGGAGATGATCCGCCGCCAGGCCGAGCAGCACGGTGGTGTCTCGGTCTTCGCCGGGGTGGGGGAGCGAACCCGCGAGGGCAACGACCTCTTCCTCGAGATGACCGAGTCCGGCGTCATCGAGAAGACCGCCTTGGTCTTCGGCCAGATGGACGAGCCGCCCGGCGTGCGTCTGCGTGTGGCCTTGTCAGCTCTGACCATGGCCGAGTACTTCCGCGACGTCGAGCGCAAGGACGTCCTGCTCTTCGTGGACAACATCTTCCGGTTCACGCAGGCGGGTTCGGAGGTCTCGACGCTGCTCGGGCGCATGCCGTCCGCGGTCGGCTACCAGCCCACGCTCGCCGACGAGATGGGAGAGCTCCAGGAGCGCATCACTTCCACTAAGGGCCGGTCCATCACGTCGCTGCAGGCGATCTACGTGCCGGCGGACGACATCACGGACCCGGCGCCGCACACGGCGTTCGCGCACCTGGACGCCACTACGGTCTTGAGCCGTGACATCGCCTCGCTCGGTATCTACCCGGCCGTGGACCCGCTGGACTCCACCTCGCGGATCCTCGACGCGAGATACGTCGGCGAGGATCACTACAACGTGGCCCGCCGCGTGCAGGAGATCCTCCAGCGGTACAAGGACCTTCAGGACATCATCGCGATCTTGGGTATCGACGAGCTTTCCGAAGAGGACAAGGTCATCGTCGCTAGGGCGCGCAAGATCCAGAAGTTCCTGTCGCAGCCGTTCTTCGTCGCCGAGCAGTTCACCGGCATCGAAGGCAAGTACGTGCCGATCGACGAGACCATCGCTTCGTTCAAGGGCCTCTGCGAGGGCGAGTACGACCACCTTCCCGAGCAGGCCTTCCTGCTGGTCGGCGGCATCGACGAGGCAGTCGAGAACGCCAAGACGATGGCGGCTGCCTAGTGGCGCTGGAAGTCCACGTCGTCACGCCCGAGCGCGAGGTCTGGACGGGCGCGGCCCTTCAGGTCATCGCACGCGGCGTCGACGGCGAGGTCGGCATCTTGACCGACCACGCACCTCTGCTGATCCAGCTGGCCATCGGCCCCCTGAGGATCGAGCAGGAGGGTTCGGGTTGGCACCGCGCGGTCGTAGACGGCGGGTTCATGCATGTGTCTTCCACCGAGGGAACGACCCGCGTCGACGTCATGGCTTCGCACGCCGAGATGGAGGACGAGATCGACCTCGAAGCGGCCCGCCGGCGCAAGGATGAGCTGGAGTCCAAGGCGGCCGAGACCGACAACGCTTCGGCCAAGGCCGAGATGGCCAAAGCGTTGGCCCGTATCGCCCTCAAGGGGTAGGCGTGGTGCCCGCCCCGCCTGCGGATCGCGAAGGCGATACCCCCTACAATCTGGGGATGGATCGTCTCCTCGTCACGGGAGGGGCCCGCCTGGCGGGGACCGTCCGTATCTCCGGTGCCAAGAACTCCGCCCTGAAGCTCATGGCCGCGGCGCTGCTTGCCCCCGGTCGCTCGGTGATCGAGAACGTCCCTCGCATCCAGGACTGCTTCACGATGGGCGATGTCCTTTCCCACCTGGGCGTCGGGGTCAGCTGGGACGGGCACTCGGTACTCCTGGATGCCTCCGAGATCACCTCGGTCGAGACTCCGTACGAGCTGGTTCGTACGATGAGGGCCTCGATCCTGGTCCTGGGCCCTCTGCTAGCCCGGCGCGGCCGGGCGCACGTCGCGATGCCCGGGGGATGCAACATCGGCTCGCGCACCATCGATCTTCACATCAAGGGCCTGGAGAAGATGGGCGCCGAGTTCTCCAGCGAACACGGGTTCTTGTCGGCGGAGACGAAAGGCTTGACGGGCGCCGCGATATCTCTGGACTATCCCAGCGTCGGTGCCACCGAGAACCTGCTGATGGCGGCCGTCGCCGCCAGGGGCATTACCGTCATCGACAACGCCGCGCGCGAGCCGGAGATAGGTGACCTAGCGGCCTACCTCAGCGCGATGGGAGCTCAGATAGATGGGGCAGGCACATCGACCATCGAGATCCACGGGGTCGACGCCTTCGAGCCCACGCGTCACCGAACCGTCGCCGACCGCATAGAAGCCGGAACATTCGCGATCGCTGCCGTGGCCACCCGCGGAGACATCATCTTGGAAGAAGCTCGACCGGACCATCTGGACATGGTGCTGTCCAAGCTTTCCGAGGCGGGCGCCGACATCGTCGTGACCGAGGAGGGACTTCGCGTGGCCCAGGAGGGCCGCCCCCGCTCGGTCGATTTCCCGACGTTGCCCTACCCGGGATTCGCGACCGATCTCCAACCACCGATGATGGCGATGCTGGCGGTTGCCGATGGAACCGGCATAGCCACCGAGAACGTTTTCGAAAGCAGGTTCATGTTCGTGGACGAGCTGAAGCGCATGGGCGCCGACGCCCGGACCGAGGGTCATCACGCGGTCATCCGGGGCATCGAAAGGCTCTCGTCCGCACCCGTAAGAGCGCTGGACCTGAGGGGCGGCGCTGCGATGGTGATCGCGGCACTGGTCGCCGACGGGGTCACCGAGGTCGCCGACATCTACCACGTCGACCGCGGCTACGAGGATTTCGAAGCCAAGCTCACCGCCCTGGGCGCCGAGGTCCGCCGCGAGCGGGAGTTCTCCCCGGCGCTGTCGTGATCCGCGCCGCCGCGGCGAACCTTGCGCTCGTGGCGTCGATCCTTGTCGGCGCCCCGAACGCCGAGGCCTCCCCCCGAACGGAAGTTGCGGTGATCGTGGTCGACGGGCTCAGCCTCCCCGAGCTTCTTGAGATCCCGCAGGTCAGGGGACTGGCGATCGCCGGTGGAGCCGCGTTGATGTCCCACGGCCGGGGGCTGGACTCGATCTTGGCGTCCGCCGACTCCCAGCTGGAACTGCTCGTCACCGACCTCGGCGCGGCTCCGAGGGGAGAGGGGCGTGGCGCATACCTGGATTCGCTCGCCCTCCTGCTCGATGGCGTCGGATCGATCGAAAGCTATGCCGGATACAAGCAGGTCTGGGTCCTCAGTCGTAGCGACGGAAGGACCGGGATCGGTGCGGTGATCGTGAGCGCTCCTTCATTCGAGACATCGCCGATCCAGCGCGCGCTGACTTCGGACAGCACCCGCCGCGATGGGGTGGTGGTAGCAGAGGACATCGCACCCACGATGCGATCGCTGGGCGGGCTCGACCCGGGCGATGGTTCCGGCGAGGTCATCCACGTGACAGACGTGGCTCCTCCGACGGACATGTACGTCAGATACAGGGCGATGCGCAGGATGAGCGTGCCGATCCAGACCGCCGCGGGGATCTACGTGACCGCCATCGGACTCCTGGCCGTCGCGTTGCTCGCGCTGAGGCGCCGGATCCCTGGGTGGGCGCTCGCGGCGGGTTCGTGGGCAGCGATATCCGTAGTCCCTTTGTCGGTGATGCTGCTGATGGCGGGACACCTGCCGACCCTTTCCTATCGGACCGTCGTGCCATTCCTGGTCGCAGGGACGCTGGGGACGACCCTGGCCGTGATACCGATCGCCCGGTCGAAAGGAACCCTCGCAGCCGCCGCCGCGCTCGGACTCGGAGCGATCCTGGCTCTCGTCATCGAGTCGGGCCTCGGCTGGACCGCGGCTCTCACGCCGTTCCTCGGAGGATCCGAGCTGGACGGCGGGCGCTTCTACGGGATGCCGAACGTAGAGATCGGACTGCTACTCGGCGCGAGCATGTACCTCGTGAGC
Source organism: Actinomycetes bacterium (assembly GCA_031423155.1). Classification (GTDB taxonomy): domain Bacteria; phylum Actinomycetota; class UBA4738; order UBA4738; family HRBIN12; genus JANPEZ01. Next base: position 10,810 of record JANPEZ010000045.1, on the reverse strand, counting down.
AGGATCGAGAACACCTGGGCCGGAGTCGGGCTGCTGATGGCCGCCGGGTTGTTCGCGGGCCTTCCGCACACCGGCGCCAACCTCGGAGGTTCGGTGACCCTCTTCGCCGGAGCCGGGTTCTGGTTCGCGATCCGCCGGCAAGACCTGAACCCGGCGCGAAGACTCGCCGGTGCTGCCACCCTGGGCGTGGCCGGCGTTGCGGCCGCCCTCGCCGGCAATCGGTTCCTGCCCGGGCCTGACACCCACATCGCCAACTTCGTCCGGGGACGAGGAGCAGGTCTTTGGGCGACGTTCCTCGACAGGCTCGAGATCGGCTTGAACCTGATAGCCGACAACCCGTTCGCCCTGGTTCCCGTGCTCGGCGTACCGGCCGTCCTCGCGGTCGTTCTGAAGCCGCCGGCGTCCGTGAAGGCGGCCTTCGCGTCAGAGCCCGGCTGGCGGGACGCCATCCTCGCGACCTTGCTCGCCAGCGTCGTCGCCTACCTGGCCAACGATTCGGGAGCCGCCGCCCTCGGCCTTGGCTTCGGAACGGCGCTCGCAGGGCTCCTCTTCGTGTCGCTCCGCGACCGAGCGTGGATGATGGAGGACGCATGAATGCATCCATCCCCCCGCGGCCCGACCTGGGCGACCTGCTTCCCGGCCGGTTGAAGGCCACCTGGTCTTGGTACGTATCCATCGGGGTCTACCTGCTCGCCTTCCTGATAGCGGGGGTGGCCCAGATACCGGTGCTTGCCGCGTTCGGGGTACTCGAAGAGACAAGCTCGGCGCTGACCGGACCTCAGGCCTGGGCAACCGTCCTGGGTGACACCGTCATCGCCGGGGTCCTGATCTTCTGGCTCGCCAAGTGGCACAGGAACTGGCAAGAGACCATCGGGTTCTCGGCGGCCGGCAAGAGGTCGCGCGACTTCGGGTGGGGGTTCGCCGTGGGGCTGGGGTTGTACTTCGCGATCACCATCGGAGTCGCCTTCGTCCTGACCGTCTTGTTCCAGGCCATCTTCGGCAGGGAGATCGCCTCCCCCGATCAGATCTCGACGGCCGATCTGTCTGCCTCCAGCATCGTAGCGTTCGCCCTGCTCTCGCTGGTGGCGGCTCCCGTCTCCGAGGAGCTGTTCTTCCGGGGGATCTTCTTCCGCGCCATCCGCGATAGGTACGGGTTCTGGCCGGGAGCCATCGGCTCCGGACTTCTGTTCGGGCTGATCCACTACGTGCCGTCGGCCTGGGAAAGCGCCCTCCTTCTGCAGACCACCATGGTCTTCACCGGGGTAGCTTGGGCGTGGGTCTACGAGCGGCGCGGTACCCTGCTGGCGAACATCGGCGCGCATGTCGCGTTCAACACGATCGGCCTGACGTTCTACTTCGCGTTCCGATGAGCAGGTGGAGGTAACTTGCCCGAGTTTCCAACCGAGCCATGGTTCGAAGAGTTCATCGAGAAGATCAACGCCTCTCAGGAGTACGAGATCGCCGCTGCGGCCTGGGAGGGTGACATCGCGTTCCAGATCGAGGCGGAGCCGGACAAGAACATGCCCGAAGACGTCTGGGCCCTACTCGATCTCTGGCACGGCAAGTGCCGGGGAGGCGGCGTGATCGATGCCGAGAGGGCAGCCTCGGCCCAGTATCTGCTCAAAGCGCCCTATTCGCGATGGAAGCAGGTGCTGCTCGGCGACCTGGATCCGATCAAGGGCATGATGCAGGGCAAGCTCAGGGTTCTGGGAGACCTGCCGACGATCGTCCGCCAGGTTCGGGCTGCCAACGAACTCGTCTATCTGACCAGTACCGTCGAGACGATCTTTCCCGACGAGGTCTAGATGCTGGCGGTCCAGTCCGACGGGCTCGGAAAGGTCCGCGTAGCCGAAGTCGCCGAGCCGGTGATCGAGGACGCGAACGACGCGATCATCCGAGTCACCGTCTCGGCCATTTGCGGCAGCGACCTGCACTTCCTCCACGGCAAGGCCCCGATCTACCCCGGGGAGGGGCTCGGTCACGAGGCCGTCGGCGTCGTCCGGCAGGCGGGGCCCGGGGTTCGCCGGTTCTCCCCAGGAGACCGAGTGGTCGTCGCCTTCAACGTCGTCTGCGGGCAGTGCTGGTTCTGCATGCGAGGTCAGACCCAGCTTTGCGAGGACTTCCGCAACCTTGGCGCCGGAGCCTTCGGGGGAGGACTCCCCGGCGCGCAGGCAGAGTTCCTTCGTGTCCCGAACGCCGATGTGAACCTGCTCGCGGTTCCCGGCGACGTGACCGACGAGAAGGCGCTGTTCGTCGGCGACACACTCACCACCGGCTACTACGCCGCCTCGATCGCCAAGATCGAGGAGGGCGACACGGTTGCCGTCGTCGGTTGCGGTCCGGTGGGCTACTTCTGCGTTCTCGCCGCCCTCGCAACCGGTGCCGCGCAGGTCCTGGCGGTGGACTCGGACCGGGCTCGCCTCGAACTGGCCGCCGCGGCCGGAGCAACGCCGATAGACATCGCTCAGCGCAATCCGAGCACCGCGGCGGCCGAGGCCACGAAGGATCGAGGAGCCGACGTTGTGCTCGAAGCCGTCGGAACACCCCAAGCTTTCGAGAGCGCCATCGACATGGTTCGCCGGGGGGGCGAGGTCGTCGTGGTCGGCATGTACGCCGGCGAGTCGGTCCAAGTGCAGCTCGGCGTCTATTGGGCTCGAGCCCTGACCGTTCGATTCGCCGGGATAACTCCCGTGCACGCCTGGTGGGAGCGCTCGATGCAAGCGGTGCTCGATGGGCGCCTGGATCCTTCGCCGATCATCTCTCACAGGCTTCCCTTGCTCGAGGCCGAACGCGGATACGAGATGTTCGATTCTCGCGAGGCTACGAAGGTGTTACTGATCCCGTGAGTCTGGTTTCCTACGAAGATCCCTCGCCCAACGGACTCGCTGAGCTGCTCGGCGGCCTCATCTCCTCGAACCTGGAGCGCGAACCTTCAAGGATGCGCTTGCTCCGATCGGCGGTAGTGCGGATCTCGGCCGTCGACGCAGAAGTGGGAGCGACGATCTCCATCTCGTCGATATCGGTCGTCATCTCCTCGCACCTGCGGGAGGGCGCGGACCTCGACGTCTCCGCGAGCTCGATGGGTCTGCTGGTGCTGGCGGCCGTGCCGCTGAGGTTCGGTATGCCCGATCCGGCAAAGAAGGCGGGGCGCGCGGTGATCTGGGCCCTCCTGAGGCGCAAGATCCGGGTTCGCGGGTTGATCCGGCATCCCGTCAAGCTCGCAAGGCTCAACGAGCTGCTGTCCGTGAACTGAACGCGGATACGCATTGGGACGCGCCGGCCGGCGTACCATCGCCGCGTGCAGATCCCTTCGGGAGCACCGCCCGCCGAACCGCCGAGACCCGATGCAGCTCCCGGCGCGCATGGTAGTCGTCGGCGGTGGCTCCCGGTCCTCGGGGTCTCGGCGATCATGCTTGCCGTCGTTGCCGGTGGCTACCTGGCGGCGGCTGCTCTGTCTACGCCTGCGGGTCCACCGCTTTCCGTCGGCGGGATCGCCACGGTCCAGCCACTGTCGGGATGGAGATTCGTTCAGCGGGTCGAGGAAGCTGGCGTCCCCGGGGTCGTGATCACCCGAGGGGTAGGAAGCTTCGAGCTTCTGGCCGCTCCGACGGATCAGAGCCCCGCCGAGCTCGCCCGCTCATACGCAACAGAGGTCCTCGAGGCCCAGGCGAGTCAGCTCCAAGTCTCCGACTCGCTCGATGCGGTGACGCTGGACTCGGGCGCGGCGGTCAGGTTCTACTACATCGGCGTTTTCGATCAGAGCGGAGTGCCACTCGAGGGGGAGGTCACGGTCGCGGTCTCGAGCGCCGGAAACGGCGTGATATTCGATGCGTGGGCTCCGGAAGGTCAGTTGCAGTACGTCCTCGGGGACGTCGAGACGATGGTCGACGCGGCGGAGATCTCCTAGATGGCAGCGGCACCCGTCAAGCGCCGTTCTCCTCTTCATCACACGTCGCTCTTCCAGCTTAGGGAACCCGCCTTCTGGTTGTACGCGGTCACCCTGGCGCTTACCGGGCTGTACACCATCGGAGAGCAGAGTCTGTACAGACGTATCTCACCGAGTGGGTGGGTGCTCTCCTGGGTGCTTCTTCTGGCCTATGCGTTGCCGGTATTCCTGATCATCTACTTCCTCGATCTGTACGAGCGCGAGCCGATGTCGCTGTTGATAGGGGCGCTGCTGTGGGGAGCCGTCGCCGCAACGACGATGTCCGGGTTCGGCAACAGTGGTTGGGGTGAAGTTGTGGCCCGCGTCGGGGGGCCGGAGTTCGCGGCCAAGTGGACCGCCGCACTTACGGCTCCGTTCGTGGAGGAGACCCTCAAGGGCCTCGGCGTGGTGATCATCTACCTCATCGCACGCGAGGAGATAGACGACGTCATGGACGGCTTCGTATACGGAGCGACGGTTGGCCTTGGGTTCGCGGTAGTCGAGGACGTGTATTACTTCATCGCGGTCTTCGGTGGCAGCCCCGCCGATGTGATCAAGGGCTACTTCATACGGGTCATAGCGAGCGGGCTCTACTCCCATGTGCTCTACACCGGGCTGGTCGGGATGGGCATCGGATACGCGGTGACGCGCCGCGGAGGCGTTTCCTCGCGCAGGCGGGGCCTCGTGCTCGCCGGCCTGGTCTCGCTTGCGGTCTTCGGGCATCTCCTTTGGAACTCACCGCTGCTGGACTTCTTCCCCGAGTACCCCTGGACCGGCTCTGACTGGCTCGTGATCCCTCTCGCCACGGCGGTAAAGGGACTTCCGCTCTTGGCCTTCGCCGGGCTCGCGGTCAAGCTGGCCCGAGGGCGAGAGAGACGCTGGCTCAACACCGCCTTGATGGCCGAGGCCGGAGATGAAGGCATCTCGGCGGGCGAGCTAGCGGTCCTTGAGAGTCCGAAGGCGCGGCGAGCGGTCCGCGCCGAGATGAAGGCTCGAGCCGGAAGAGGGGCGGCAGATCTGCTCGAACGGCTACATCGCGAGCAGGTCAACCTGGCCATGATCAGGAGTAGGGTGGCGGCCTCCGATGACCCGGCTCTCATCGAGCAGCGGGCTTACTGCAAGGCGCTTAGGGACGCCCTTCAGGCGATACCCGGCGTCGCGTCCGCTGAGGCGGTTCCACCTGCCTGAGCTTTACGGACTCCTTCGGAAGCGTCACCATGTCACCGGTCGGCAGCAGGACGAGGGAGGCATCCATGAAGCCTGGACGGTTGGCGCGAGCATCGATCCACTCGATCGAGCTCTATCGGAGCTGGGGCAGCGGAAGGAACAAGGGAAGGTGCCGTTTCGACCCCTCATGCTCTGCCTTCGCGCTCGAGGCCTTCGGCACACGCCGGCTCCCATCAGCGATCGCGCTGACGGCGGGAAGGCTGATCCGTTGCAACCCGCTGCTTCGAGGGCGAACCAGGGATCCGGTCGGCTCGCGGCCTAGGATCAGGCCCCGGCCTAACGCGGCGCCGACCTTCTCGGCCGCCGCGGCTATCGGCGGATTGATCGTAATCGCGGCAACATCTCTGGCCGCCGCCCAATCCCTGTCCGGTGGGTGCACCGCCGTCGTTAACGGCCAGCTTCCACCCTCGCTCACGCGTTCGCACCCGCTCTTGGTTCATGAAGGAGACGGGGTTCAGGTCAAGGGAGTTGTGCCGCCCTCGGCCGAGACGATCCCGGAAGACGAGATGAAGAGCAACACGATCATCACCGTCTCGATCATCGAGGGTGTGGGAGAGGTCTCGTCTTCCGGCCATCCCGGTACGGGATACACCTGGGGAGGGCGGGTCGACGTCGACAAGTACCTGAAGTACGGCGTCGGTCTGTACAGGGTCGAGGGAACGGCGAGCGGAACCGGAGGGTGGAACTGCGCCGCCTCCGGCTACGTGAAGCTGGACGGCAACCCGCTCTCGAAGCCGATAGGTCAGGGGGCCGCGGGTGTCACGGCACTCGGAGCGGCCGGGGCCCTGCTGGCGGCAAGAGGCAAGAAGAAGAACGTTCCGACGGCTCAGGACGTGATGAACGACTTCAGCAGGGACGTCGACGCCCTTGCGGGTCAGCAGCCCTCGTCCCCCGACGCGATCGACACGGTGCTCGGAGGGCCAGACAAGTCGATGGCCGCTATGGCCGATACCGCATGCGTGCTCCTGTTGATATTCGGGATCGGAGCCTTCTTCTTCGCAGGGAAGGGAGCGGCGTCGGCGGCGATGGCGGCGGGTGCACGGAACGGGAAGAAGAGGATCTGGGTGAAGGGTCACACCGCGCTCGGAGCGTTCAGCGGGATCCTCCTCGGCGTCGGCGCGACCGTGCTCCTGCAGCAGTTCGCTCTGTGGCCTTTGACGATTCAGACCGCGATCGTCTTCCCCCTCCTGTCGGGGGTGGCTACGGCCGTCCGTGCATGGAAGGGGCAGCCCTTCAAGGTGCAGGTCACCGCCGGATAACCGCCTCCGGTAGGCTGCGCGCTGTGGATGTCGCAGCTTTGACCGAGGCCGTGCTCGTGGGGGATGTGCGTGCCGTCGCGCGCGCCATCTCGCTGGTGGAGGACGGCGCTCCGGAGTTGCGAGCCCTGTCGGCTTCGCTGTTCCCTCGGACCGGGAATGCCTCGACGATCGGGCTGACCGGGGCACCGGGGGTCGGCAAGTCGACGATCGCGGGCGAGCTCGTTCGCCTGGCGCGAGACCGCGACCTGAGGGTGGCTGTCCTGGCGGTAGACCCGACGTCACCGTTCACCGGCGGTGCGCTTCTCGGCGACCGAGTACGGATGCAAGAGCACGCGACCGATCCCGGGGTCTTCATCCGGTCCATGGCGACCCGAGGCCATCTGGGCGGCATGGCCCTGGCCGCCCCTGAGGCCGTGCGGGTTCTGGACGCCGCGGGCTACGAGCGCGTGATCGTCGAGACCGTGGGGGTGGGGCAGTCCGAAGTGGAGGTCGCCGCCCAGGCCGACACGACGGTGGTGGTTCTGGCGCCCGGCTGGGGAGACGCCGTTCAGATGGCCAAGGCGGGCATCCTCGAAGTCGCCGATGTCTTCGTCGTGAACAAGGCGGAGCGCGACGGTGCGCACGAAACCATCCGCGACCTCAAGCAGATGATCCAGATGGGTCCGGAGAGGGAATGGAGTCCTCCCGTCCTTGCCACCACCGCGACCGAGCGCGAAGGGATCGAGACCTTGTGGGAAGCCATAGAGGAGCATCGTGCTGCATCGGCTGAAGAGCTCCCCGAGCGCCGCCGGGCCAGGGTGCGCCGCGAGGTGGAAGCTCTTGCGGCGGAAGGATTCCGGTCGCGGGTCTCGGCTCTGCTCGACGAGGACGCCGGCCTGGCGGGCGACCTCGCCGAACGTCGTGTGGATCCATACCGAGCGGCGGCCATCCTCAGCCGCAAGGCTGCCGGAACCGACTGATAGAGCGGGAGACCCAGATGCCCGAAGAGCCCGTCCGGACGGTTAACCCCGGGAAGGTCACCCTGTCCGGGGAGCCGGTCGAGCCGCTCTACACGGCCGAGGATCTGACCGGCTGGGATCCGGCAACCAAGCTCGGCGATGCCGGCAGCTATCCGTTCACCCGCGGCGTCTACCCGACCATGTACCGAGGGCGACCCTGGACGATGCGCCAGTTCGCAGGCTTCGGCTCGGCGGCCGAAACCAACGCGCGCTACAGGTTCCTGCTTGAGAGGGGTCAGGGGGGATTGTCCGTCGCCTTCGACATGCCCACGCTGATGGGTCTTGACTCCGACGATCCTCGCGCGGAGGGGGAGGTCGGCAGGTGCGGTGTCGCCGCCGATTCGATCGAGGATTTCGAGGCCCTCTTCGAGGGCATCCCGCTGGATCAGATCTCTACATCGATGACGATCAGCGGGCCTGCCGTAGTGGCCTTCGCGTTCTTCCTGGCGACCGCGGAGGAGACAGGCATCGATAGGGCCAACCTCGACGGCACGCTGCAGACCGACATCCTCAAGGAGTACATCGCGCAGAAGGAATGGATCTTCCCGCCCAGACCACATCTTCGGCTGATCGGTGACCTAATGGAGTTCTGCGCTACGCAGGTGCCTCGGTGGCACCCGATCAGCGTCAGCGGATATCACATCCGCGAGGCGGGAGCCACGGCGGCTCAAGAGCTGGCGTTCACACTGGCCGACGGGTTCGCTTACGTCGAGCTGGGCATGCAGCGGGGCCTGGATATCAACGCTTTCTCCCAGGGACTTTCGTTCTTCTTCAACGCGCACATAGACTTCTTCGAGGAGATCGCCAAGTATCGCGCTGCTCGTAGGATCTGGGCTCGGTGGCTCAAAGAGCGTTACGGGGCAACCGATCCGGACGCTCAACGCATGCGCTTCCACACCCAGACCGCTGGCGTGTCGAACACCGCTCAGCAACCGATGAACAACATCGTGCGGACGGCGATCGAGGCGTTGGCGGCGGTGCTGGGAGGCACTCAGTCGCTGCACACGAACGCCCTCGACGAGGTGCTCGCCCTGCCCACCGAGGATGCGGCGAAGATCGCTCTGCGCACCCAGCAGGTGATCGCCTACGAGACCGGCGTTACGGATGTCATAGATCCCCTCGGCGGGTCTTATCTGATGGAGTCCATGACGGACGCCATGGAAGCGCGTGCCGAGGAGATCTTCTCCGAGATCGACAAGATGGGGAAGGGCTCGATGTTGGAGGGAGTCCTGGCCGGGATCGAGTCCGGATGGTTCCAGGGGCTCATCGCCGAGTCCGCCTTCCACGAGCAGAGGCGATACGAATCGGGCGACTTGGTCAAGGTGGGGGTCAACGCTTTCGTCGAAGACGAGACCTCGTCCATAGACACCCTGATCATCTCCGAAGATGTCGAGCCTGCTCAGATAGCGGCGTTGTCGAAGCTGCGCTCAGAACGCGACCCCGAAGCGGCGAGGGCGACCTTGGACACGCTGGCGGAAGCGGCCGGCGGGACCGGGAATCTGATGGAGCCCCTCATCGCATGCGCGAAAGCCCGATGCACCGAGGGCGAGATCGTGCGAACCCTCGAGGGCGTCTTCGGCGCCTATCGCGAGACACCGCGCTTCTGACCGGATCCTTCAGCCCTTGCCTAAGTTGGAGCAGGCAGTTGAATACCGGAAATGGATTTCGTATGTTCTGACCTCATGGCATCCCTCTTCACCAACCACGGCGCCGTCCTGCTGGCCCTCGCCCGCCGTCCGGACCTTCGGATCCGGGACATAGCTCTCGAGGTCGGCATAACCGAGCGGGCAGCCCAGGGGATACTGACCGACCTGGCCGCAGCCGGATACCTGGAGCGTTCGAAGGTGGGCCGGCGGAATCACTACGTCGTCAGGGGCGACATGCCCCTTGCCGAGATGGCGAACCGGGAAGTGGCCGATGTATTCAGAGGCCTCCTGTCTGACCGTGCGGCGGAGCCGGCCGATGGGTCTAGGAGAGCTGTCGTGCTCTCCTGCAGCGACTACCGGTTCCAAGAACCTCTCCGCGACCTGCTCGCGGCAGAGGGACTGCTGTCGAGAGCCGAGATCTTCTTATGGCCGGGGGGGAGCGCAGCCCTCGGAGGCGTTGCCGGGCCGGCGCTCCTGGCCGAGATGGTCCAGGCGGTGGGGGTCGACACTTCGGCCAGGGTGATCCTGGTAGCGCACCAGGGGTGCCACGCGCGAGGGGCCTACGTCGTTCCGAAACGCGATCCGATCGAGACGGGAAGAGCTGTACTGCGCCGCCGCCGCAGAGGCATCGAGCGCGCACAGAAGGCATTCGGCGTGGATCCGGACCTGTGGTTCCTTGGTCCGAACGGGGCGCGCAGCGTCAGGTTCATCGAACGCATGAGCCGAAGGACCGAGCAGAAGGGAACCGGTGGAAGGTGAGCTCACTCGCTGCGAATAGACCTGAGAAGGGGACCGGCATCAGGTTCCATCATCCGACCGCCTTCTGGCTAGGAACCGTCTCGATCGTCGCCGGCGTCTTCCTGCACCTTCCCGACTTCTTCTCGGCTCGAGAGATGGACTACATGCTCGCGGGGATGCCGATGTCCGGTTGGATGCTCCTGGGCATGGGGATGATCGCCGGCGGCTTGGGCTTGGCCGTATGGGGCCTGTATCCGCGTAAGGCGACGATCGGCGAGAGGCAGGCCGCCTCCCAGGCCAGCCGTTTCCACTTCCGCGCGATGGATGATGCGGAGCTGACCGGGGCTCACTGGGGCCTGCTGTTCGTCTTGGGGGTGGCTCTCATCGTCGACGTGATGAAGCCCGCGACCTTGGGTTTCGTCCTGCCCGGCCTTTCCGCGGAGTACGGGATCGAGAAGAAAGAAGGAGCGTTCTTGCTTCTGTTCGCCCTCACCGGAACGGTCGTGGGTTCGGTCTTCTGGGGCATCATGGCTGACCGTGTCGGTCGGCGCGCCGCGATCCTGCTCGCCTCGCTTATGTTCATCGGGACGTCGATCTGCGGTTTCATGCCCGCGTTCGGCTGGAACCTGGTCATGTGCTTCCTCATGGGAGCCTCCGCAGGGGGGATGTTGCCGATCGTCTATGCCCTCATGGCCGAATCGGTGCCGGCGAAACGGCGGGGCTGGCTGGTCGTCCTGCACGGCGGCATGGGAACCGTCGGTGGCACGCTGGCCGCCGCGGGGTTCGCAGCACTCCTGATCCCTCACTACTCCTGGAGGATCATGTGGTTCCTAGGTCTTCCGACGGGCCTGCTGATGCTCTTCCTCAACCGATGGATCCCGGAGTCGCCGCGGTTCCTCCTGGAGCGAGGGCGCATCGATGAAGCTCGCTCAGTCATGTCCCGCTACGGCGTGATCCTCGAAGAGACGGAAGAGCCGGCCCCGCATGAGGAGGAACTGGAGCCTGCCGGATCGCACT
>JANPEZ010000044.1:0-21244 GCA_031423155.1 Actinomycetes bacterium | reverse complement strand
ACCGGCGAAGGTTCTCGGCCTGGACGACCGACTCGGCCGTCTCGAGCCCGGCATGCGAGCGGACTTCCTGATCCTGGAGGAGTCCTCGGTCGCGCAGGTCCCCTACCGGCCCGGGCACAACCCGGTGATGGCAACGTTCATCGGCGGGGTGAGGGTCTAGTCGAGAACACCCGTGACGGTTTCGGCCGCCGCCACGAGCGATCCATCGCGAACCATCTGCGCGGCTGCGGCCATGTCGGGGCCGAACTCGCGGTCGTGATCCATGAAGGGGATCTTCTCCCGTATCGCGTGGTGAGCCGCCCGAGTGGCCGCGCCGGGTTCGAGAGGGGCGCGAAGGTCCAGGGCCTGAGCCGCTCCGAGCGCCTCCAGCGCCAGGACCATCTCGGCATTCGACACGATCTCGCGCGCGTGACGAGCCGCGATCATCCCCATGCTCACGTGATCTTCCTGGCCTGCGCTCGAGGGGATCGAATCCACCGAGGCAGGATGCGCCAGCGATTTGCACTCGGAGACGAGGGAGGCGGCCGTGTACTGAACCAGCATGAAGCCGCTGTTCAGCCCGCTTCCGTGTACGAGGAACGCGGGCAGTCCGTTCGACTGCTTGGCGTCCAAGATCCGGTAGAAGCGTCTCTCGCTTATGGAAGCCATGCCTACCAGCGAGAGCGCCAGCGAGTCCAGAGCCACCGCCACCGGCATCCCGTGGAAGTTGCCTCCGCTCTTCACCTCTCCGGTATCGGGCAGGACGATCGGGTTGTCCGACACCGAGTTGGCTTCGATCGAAAGGACCCCTGAAGCGAAGGCCAGAACATCTCGAGTGGCGCCGTGCACCTGCGGAGCGCATCGAAGCGAGTACGCGTCCTGCACCAGATGCGGAGAGTCGTGATGGGATGCCAGGATCGGCGACCCGGACAACAGCCGCCGAAGGTTCGAAGCACTGGCGGCCTGTCCGGCGTGAGGGCGCAGCGCTTGCAGACGCTCGTCGAAGGGCGCATCGGTTCCCAGGGCCGCTTCGATCGTCATCGCGGCGATCACGTCCGCGGCTCGCGTGAGGCCGCGCGCCCTCTCGGCTGCCAGGACGCCGACCGCCAGCATCCCCTGAGTGCCGTTGACCAGGGCCAGACCCTCCTTGGCCTGGAGTTCGAGCGGCCTCAGACCGGCTCGCGCGAACGCCTCGGCTGCCGGTTCGGCGGCCCCGTCGTCGGTCAGCACCTGGCCGTGACCGATCAGCGGAAGGGCCAGATTCGCCAGAGGCGCCAGATCGCCCGAGGCCCCGAGCGAGCCCTGCTCGGGCACGACCGGCACGACGTCCTTGTTGAGCATCTCGACCATTAGGTGAACGACCTCCGGACGGACGCCCGAATACCCAAGCGCGAGGACGTGCGCGCGCAGCAGGAGCATCGCGCGGGCCTCCTCGCGCGAAAGCGCCGGCCCGACCGCCGTCGCGTGCGAGCGGACGATGCCGTGCTGAAGCTCGGATGCCTGCGCCGGATCGATGCGTGTGTCCGCCAGCGCTCCGAAACCCGTGGTCACGCCGTAGACGATCTCGCCGGAGGCGACCGCGCGTTCGATCACCTTCCTTGCGGCGACGACCCTCTCGGCAGACGAAGGGGGGAACACGACATCGGCGCCGCGAGCGACGGCGAGGATGTCTCGGAGCGTTAGCGGTTCTCCGACATGGACGGGCACGGCGCTCAGGCTACTCCAGCATCGGCATCCGGACGCCGCGCTCTTTCGCCACATCCACCGCCCGCTCGTACCCGGCATCCGCGTGACGAACCACTCCCATGCCGGGGTCCGACGTCAGAACCCTCTCCAGCCGCTCTCGGGCGTTGTCCGAACCGTCGGCTACTACGACCATCCCGGCGTGCAGGGAGTAGCCGATCCCGACCCCTCCACCGTGATGGACGCTGACCCAATGCGCACCGGCGGCCGTGTTGATCATCGCGTTGAGGATCGGCCAGTCCCCGATGGCGTCCGAGCCGTCCTTCATCGATTCCGTCTCGCGGAACGGGCTCGCGACGCTTCCGGCGTCGAGGTGATCGCGTCCGATCACGATCGGCGCCGACAGCTCGCCGGCGGCGACCATCTCGTTGAACCTCAAGCCGGCCTTCGCGCGCTCTCCGTAGCCGAGCCAGCAGATGCGCGCGGGCAGTCCCTGAAACGCGACCCTGTCGGCGGCCATGTCGAGCCAGCGCAGCAGACGTTCGTTCTCGGGGAAGAGTTCGGCAACGGCGCGGTCGGTCTTGGCGATGTCCTCGGGATCTCCCGACAGCGCGGCCCAGCGGAAAGGGCCCTTGCCTTCGCAGAACAGCGGCCTGACGAAGGCCGGAACGAAGCCGGGGTAGGCGTATGCGCGCTCGTGCGCGAGGCCCCCGAGCTCCGCGCCGGCTCGAAGGTTGTTGCCGTAGTCGAAGACCACTGAGCCGGCGTCCTGAAAGCTTGCCATCGACTCGACGTGGACCGCCATCGACGCGTACGAGCGGCGCTGGTAGCCCGCGGGATCGGACTTGCGAAGAGCCGCAGCCTCTTCCAGGGTCAGACCCGAGGGAACGTAGCCTCCGAGTGGATCGTGAGCGCTCGTCTGATCGGTAACTATCTCCGGACACAGGCCTCGCGCCAGGAGTTCGGGCAGCACGTCGGCACAGTTGCCCACCAGACCGATCGATACCGCATCGCGCGCCACCTTGGCTTCCTCCGCCCAGGCCAACGCCTCCTTAAGTGAGGAGGTCTCGCGGTCGAGGTAGCGGGTCTTGATGCGGCGCTCGATCCGAGCGGGGTCGACCTCGATACACAGTGCCACCCCTCCGTTCATCGTGACGGCGAGCGGCTGGGCGCCACCCATTCCTCCCAGCCCTCCGGTAACCGTCAGCGTTCCGGCCAGAGTGCCCCCGAAGTGCTGCGTGGCACATTCGGCCAGCGTCTCGAAAGTCCCCTGCAAGATGCCCTGGGTCCCTATGTAGATCCACGAGCCGGCCGTCATCTGCCCGTACATCGTCAAGCCGGCGTGTTCCAGTTCGCGGAACGTGTCCCAGTCGGCCCACTTCGGCACGAGCATCGAGTTGGAGATCAGAACGCGAGGAGCCATCTCGTGCGTTCTGAAAACGGCCACCGGCTTGCCGGACTGAACCAGCAGCGTCTCGTCGTCGGCCAGATCCTTGAGCGTTGCGATGATGGAGTCGTATGCCTGCCAGGAACGGGCGGCCCGCCCTGTCCCTCCGTAGACGACGAGGTCCTCTGGGCGCTCGGCCACATCTGGATCAAGGTTGTTCATAAGCATCCGCATCGCGGCCTCCTGGGGCCACGAACGGCACGTCAGCTCGCTGCCTCTCGGAGCCCTGACCTCGCGTGCGCTCATCCGGATCCTTCCGACCGACCGGGCAAGGATACGGCGACCGGCGCCGCGAGCGGGGCCCTCCCCCAGACGGGGGTCGGCCGCATGGTCGTTGCCGGAGCCGCATCGGCGGGGGTACCGTCCGTACCGTTCGCCTGCAACTCACTTCCAGGGGGCCTCCACTGAAGATCAGGGTTCTGATAGCCGACGACGAGCCCCAGCTGCGCAGCGCGCTCGCGGATCTGATCGCCTCCGAAGACGGCCTCACACTCGTCGGCGCCGCCGCAGACGCCGACGAGGCCATCCGCCTGGCCACGGTCAACCGGCCCGAAGTGGCGATAGTCGACGTCGCCATGCCGGGCGGCGGGGGTCCGCGGGCCGCGCGCGAGATCCTGCGTTCCTCCCCTGGCACCAAGGTGATAGCGCTGTCCGCCCACGAGGATCGCGCAACCGTTCTTGAGATGCTTCGCGCGGGAGCGGTCGGCTACCTCGTCAAGGGGACGGCGCCCGACGAGATCCTGCGATCGATCGCTCAGGTCGTTGCCGGACAGGCGAGTCTTTCCGCCGAAGTGATGGGAGGCGTCGTCCACGAACTGAGCACCCAGCTTCGCCGCGAGGAATCCGCATCGGCCGAACGTCGCGTCCGCGAGGAGCGCATCGCGCGCTTCGCCTTCGGGGAGGGACTTCGCATCGACTATCAACCGATCGTCGATCTGCGGACACGCGAGCAGGTCGGCGTCGAGGCGCTATCTCGTTTCGAATCGGATCCGGTTCGCGCCCCCGACGCCTGGTTCAAGGAAGCCGTCGAAGTAGGGCTCGGCATCGAGCTCGAGCTGGCCGCCGTGCGACGGGCCGTCGCCGGACTCTCCCGGCTGCCCGAGCCCATGTATCTTTCGATGAACGCCTCGCATCGCCTTGCGACGAATGCCTGGTTCCTCGAGGAGCTCGAAGACATCCCGGCCAAGCGTTTGGTCGTCGAGATCACCGAGCACGAACCCGTCGACGACTACGACGAGTTGTCGAAAGCCCTGGACACATTACGGGCGCGAGGCATCCGCATCGCGATCGACGATGCCGGAGCGGGATTCTCGAGCCTTCGCCACACACTTCGCATCGCCCCTGACATCTTGAAGATCGACATGAGCATCACACACGACATCGACAAGGACCGCGGCCGGCGGGCGCTGGCGTCGGCGCTTGCCTCCTTCGCCGAGGAGATGGGGATGGCTGTCATCGCCGAAGGCGTCGAGGAGGGAGCGGAACTCGCGACGCTCCTGGAGCTGGGCGTGCGCTTCGGACAGGGCTACCTCTTCGGCCATCCGGCCGCCCTGGCATCCACCGCCTGACCGCCCGAACCCGGCTCAAGGCCTCCCCCGGGTTGCCGATTAAGTACACATGGGTGTTACTCAGGCACGCCAGGCGATGCCGTCATGGCACGCACGGACCGTTGCGCACGCTGGAAGCATGCGCCTACTGTCGAGTGGCCCGCTTCGCGCCTGCAACCGCGGCGGATCTCGCCCCCGGCCGGAAGAGGTCTTGCGATGGAACGGATAACGGTTCTCATCGCCGAGGACGAATCCGCCGTTCGCGACGCTCTTTCGGACCTGGTGTCCTCCGACCCCGAGATGGTCGTCGTGGGTACGGCCGGCGACGCCGACGAAGCGATCGCCGTGGCTGCCCGTGAACATCCCGACGTCGCCCTCGTCGATGTGAAGATGCCCGCCGGCGGCGGACCCAGAGCCGCCCGAGAGATCCGGAAGGAGTCCCCCGGCACTCACGTCGTCGCGCTGTCCGCGTACGAGGATCGCAGAACGGTCCTCGAGATGTTGCGCGCCGGGGTCGTCGGCTACGTCGTCAAAGGAACTTCCGCCGAGGAGATCCTCTACACGATCCGCCGTTCGATGCGCGGACAGGGGTCACTCTCGGTCGAAGTCACTGCGGATGTCATCCACGAACTTGCGAGCCTGCTCGATCGATCGGAGGAACTCACCAAGGAACTCCAGGAACTCAACCGGACCAAGAGCGAGATGATCCAGATCCTCTCGCACGAGCTCTTCACCCCGATAACCACCATCCAGGGATTCGCGCTCACGGTCGCCGAACACGGGGACGTTCTCAGCGCCGAGGACATGAGGGACCTGGCGGGTGGAGTCACCCGCGCATCCGAGCGCCTTCGTCGGCTCGTAGGGAACCTCGCCGCCGCCTCGCGCCTGGATCGCGAAGGGGTCGAAGTCGCAACACGCCCGGTAACAGCCGAGGATCTGCTCCGCAGGGCGGTCATCGAATTCTCCGAGACGGGCGTCCCGGTCAACGTCTCGCCGGGCCAACTCGATGCCAAACTCTGGGCCGACCAGGACCTGGCGGTAAGCGCGGTCGTCGCACTCGTGGAGAACGCCATCGATCTTTCCCCTCCGGGGGAGGCGGTCGACCTGCAGGTACGTTCGGGCGAGCGGACCGTGTCTCTGTCGATCTTGGACCGTGGACCCGGCATCGCCGAAGAGAACCGGCGCGCGATATTCGACGCCTTCACCCAGACCGACCCGAGCGCAACGCGCTCTCACGAGGGCCTCGGTATCGGCCTCTTCCTGGCCAGTCGCATCATGAAGGCCCACGCCGGATCGATCGAGGTCGAGCCCCGCGAAGGTGGAGGCAGCGTCTTCTCTCTGAACTTCCCCGCATTCGAGGAGGGCGGCTGAGATGGTCGTCGAGCCCCTCGGCCCCTCGGACGTCGAGGACACTCGCGGATCTGAGATCAGGTTCCGCGCCCTTCTCGAATCATTGCCCGCCGTCACCTACATCCGAGAGGCCGACGATGAGGGGGCGCTCTCCTACGTGAGTCCTCAGGTCGAATCGGTGCTCGGTCGCACCGTCGAGGAGTTCATAGCGGACTCGAAGAACTATCTGGATCTGATCCACCCCGACGACGTCGAGTCGGTCCGAGAAGCCGACCGCGTCTCGAGCGAGACCGACGCGCCCTTCGAGGTCGAATTCCGCTACCGGACGGGGGACGGTCGCTACGTCTGGCTCCATAGCCGCTCGACGCTGGTGCGCGATGAAAGCGGCACCCCGTCGTTCTGGCTGGGATTCTTCCTCGATATCACCGACCAGCGACGGGCGCAGGACAGCTTCCAGCGGCTGGTCGAGAACCATCCCGCGGTCTCCTACGCCGAGGCCATCGATGAGGAACCCGGGATCATCTACATCAGTCCTCAGGTGCAGGCGATGCTCGGCTACCAACCCGAGTCATTCGTGGATGCTCAGTTCTGGAGCTCGATCGTCCACCCTGACGACAGGGAGAGGTTCGATACACAGAACGCACTCGCGGACCGGACGCTCAGCTCCTTCGATCTGGAGTACAGGATGATCGCCGGCGACGGCAGGGTCGTTTGGGTCAGGGACCTTGCCAGCCTCGTCCGCGACAAGAACGACCTGGGGATCTGGCAAGGCTTCCTGCTCGACATAACGGCCGAGCACGTCGCCGAGGAGAGATTCCGCATCCTGGTCGAGCAGTTGCCGGCAGCCACGAACATATTCACAGAAACCGAGGCGGGCACAGGTTCCTATCGCCTGGAGTACATGAGTCCCCAGATCGAGCAGATCCTGGGCTATCCCCTCGGCGATTGGCTCGCGATCGGAGCCACCAAGATGCTCGACAGGGTCGTGGATCCGAGGGACAGACAGCGGGTGCGGGAGGCCGACGCGCACGCCGAGGCCTCCGGGGCTCCGTTCCACGTCGAGTATCGCGCGGTGACGGCCGACGGCAGGGTCCTGTGGATCGCCGACGACGGCGTTCGCGTGGACCGCGGCCAGGGCGCACCGAGACAATGGCTCGGAGTTATGACCGACATCACCGAGCGCAAGCGCGCCGAGGAGGACCTGCGCAAGAGCTTCGAGCTTCTGAGGGAAGCCGACGAGGAACGCCGACAGCTCCTCGAGAGGATCGTCCGAGCCCAGGAAGAGGAGCGCCGCCGGGTTGCCTCGGACATACACGACGATCCGATCCAGAAGATGACCGCGATCGGTCTTCGGATCGGATCGCTCCGAAGGTTCATCGACGACCCCGAAGGACTCGGGTTGCTCGAAGACTTCTCCGAGACCGTTTCCGAGGCTATCGCCCGGCTCCGGAACCTGCTGTTCGAGCTGCATCCGCCCGCGCTCGATGAGGCCGGTCTGGGCGCGGCCCTGAGAGACGCCCTCGCCGAGTTCGAAGAGGAGACCGGCGTATCCGCCTCCCTGAGGGACGAACTTGTGACTGAGCCCGAGTGCGATACCAGGGCCGTCATCTACAGGATCGTTCAAGAAGCCCTCGCGAATGTCCGCAAGCACGCGCGGGCATCCAGCGTCACGGTCACGTTGACGAGAGACTCCGCAGGAGTGATGGTTCGTGTGCGTGATGACGGGACCGGCTTCGACCCCGTCGCGGCAACCGAACGAGGACACCTGGGGTTGGTCTCGATGCGGGAGCGGGCCGAGATGACCGGAGGGCGTCTGCGCATCAACAGCTCTCCCGGTTCTGGGACGACCGTGGAGGCTTGGGTTCCCGGCGACAACTCCCGCCGGGGAGCCTCCGAGTCACTCGGAGCCTAGACGATCCGTCGGTCGATCGCCCAAGAGGATCCGGCCGTGGCCTTCGTGTAAGCCTTCATCTCGGTCGCCACGGCAACCGCCTCGGCATAGTGCGCGAACTCGCGCCGCTCGGTCGATGCGAGTCCGATCGAGATGGAAAGCAGAGGGAATCGCTGAAGCTCGCCGCGACGGTTCGTGACCTCGATCAAGCCGGCGGCGGAGTCGACCTCGTCGTACAGCGACGCCGACTCGCGATCGAACCGCTCGACGATGGCGGCGGCCAGGCCTTCGGCGACCTCGGGGGGGCAAACGACCACGAAGTCGTCCCCTCCAACGTGGCCGACGAATGCCTCCCCCGCGGATCTTTCGAGCGCGACCTCTTGGATCATCCGAGCAGTGAACTGGATGACCTGATCGCCTCGCATGAATCCGTAGTGGTCGTTGAACGCCTTGAAGTGATCCAGGTCGGCGTACAAGATCGCGAAGCGCGCACCGGAGGAGACGCGGCCCTCGATCTCGTCCTCGATCCGGACATTGCCCGGCAGTCCCGTCAAAGGTGAGGACGCCCTCATCTCGCGGGCTCTCCTTAGGACCCCGCGGATGCGCGCGAGAAGCTCGGGTGTGTCGAAGGGCTTGACGATGTAATCGTCGGCCCCTACGGAGAAACCCTCCAGCTTGTCCGCCGACAGTCCGCGCGCGGTGAGCATGATCACACTCACGGAGGAAGTTCTGGCGTCCTGGCGGAGCCTGCGGGTCAGCTCGAAACCATCCATGTTCGGCATCATCACGTCGGCCAGGACCAGGTCAGGACAGCGTTGCTGGGCGGCCTCCAGGGCTTGAACACCGTCTCCGGCGACTCCGACCTCATAACCGGCCGCGCGAAGTTCGATCTCCAAAAGACGGGCTATGAACGGGTCGTCATCGACGACGAGAACATGCTCGCCCTGAGGCTCTTCGTCCTCATGGCCACCTTGATCGCTCGTAGTCTGCTCGTTCAACCTGCCCCCTGCCTGCCGTCCTTGGCAAATCGGCAGCTTAACCCCCTAGGTGTAGCCCCACGGGGAGGTTCACTCCTGGACTGCGCCTCTGCGCCGGTCCATCGCCAGGCTTGAGCCTTCCGTGCGCTTGGCCAGGTTCTTCATCTCTGTGGCCACCTCGACCGCATCTGCCCGATGGGCGAAGGAGCGCACGGCGGTGGTCGCGACGCCGATGGACACGCTGAGGAGTGGGAATCGGTGAAGGTTCCCCTGACGATCCTGCCCCTCGAGATAGCCTCGGGCGGCGTCGGCTTCCACGTAAAGCGTCGGCGAGAGCTCGTCGAACCGCCGCATGATCTCGCCACCGACGTCTTCGGCCTTGCTCGGATCGACCAGGATCACGAAATCGTCCCCTCCGATGTGGCCGACGAAGGCCTCGACCCCCGCCACCGCGCGAGCGACGTCGCGGATGAGCAGGCTCGTCGCCCGCAGCGCCTCGTCTCCCCGTACGAATCCGTAGGAGTCGCTGAACGACTTGAAGTTGTCCAGATCCAGATACATGACCGCGAACTGCTCACCGGAGTCGACTCGGGCCTGGATCTCGTCTTCGATGCGAAGGTTCCCGGGCAGGCCCGTTAACGGCGACTGGGAGCGCATGTACTTGGCGCGCCGCAGAACCCCGCGGACGCGAGCGAGCAGCTCTTCGTTATCGAAAGGCTTAACGACGTAGTCGTCGGCGCCCGATGTCAGGCCCTCGAGTTTGTCTGCCTTCATCCCACGCGCGGTCACCATGATGATGGAAACCTCGGCGGTCCTGGGATCCTCGCGGAGCCGGCGGGCCAGCTCGTAGCCGGTCATGTTCGGCATCATCACGTCGGCCAGAACCAGATCCGGTGGATCGGCCTGAGCCAAGTCGAGCCCCTGCTGTCCATCGGTCGCCACCCGCACGTCGAACCCGGAAGCCTTCAACTCGACCTGCAGCAGCCGAGAGAGTGCCGCGTCGTCCTCGACCACCAGCACGCTCTCGCGGGGCTCCTCGCTCACGCCCGGAGGATAGCCCACCTCCGCGGCACACATGCGCGGTTCGGGTCCGGCCGTGGGAGGATTACCCCCAGCAGTTCCACCCGGAGGAGGAAGCCCCCGATGCACGCGCTCGACACGTTCCTAGACGCCATGGGAAACACGCCGCTGGTGAGGCTGTCGAAGGTGGCTCGCGGCGTGAAGCCCACGGTCCTGGCGAAGTGCGAGATGTTGAACCCCGGCGGAAGCGTCAAGGATCGGATCGGCATCAAGATGATCGAAGCGGCCGAGCGTGAAGGGCTGCTCAAGCCCGGCGGCACGATCGTCGAGCCCACATCCGGCAACACCGGACACGGCCTCGCGATCGCCGCCGCCATCAAGGGCTACAAGTGCATCTTCGTGATGCCGGACAAGATGAGCGCCGAGAAGGTCGCACTGCTGAGGGCCTACGGTGCCGAGGTCGTGATCACCCCGACGGCCGTGCCTCCCGAATCGCCCGAGTCCTACTACCGAGTTGCCGACAGGCTCTCTCAGGAGATCCCGGGCGCGTTCCAGCCGAACCAGTACTTCAACCAGGTGAATCCTCAGACCCACTACGAGACGACCGGTCCGGAGATCTGGGAGCAGACCGAGGGCGAGCTGGACGTATTCGTGGCCGGAGTCGGAACCGGAGGAACGATCACCGGGGTCGGCCGCTACCTGAAGGAGCGCAAGCCCGACCTGCTCGTCGTCGGCGCCGACCCCGAGGGCTCACTCTTCTCCGGGGACGAGCCCCGCCCGTATCTAACCGAAGGCATCGGCGAGGACTTCTGGCCCGAGACGTTCGATCCGAGCGTGGTCGACAGGTACGTGAAGGTGAGCGATCGCGACTCTTTCCGAACGGCCCGCGCGGTGACCAGACAGGAAGGCATCTTGGTCGGAGGCTCCGGCGGCACCGCCGTCTTCGCGGCCCTTGAGGTTGCGCGCGACCTGGGACCGGATGCAACGATCGTCGTCCTGCTGCCCGACACCGGGCGCAACTATCTGTCCAAGCTCTACTCGGACTCGTGGATGCTTCAGTACGGGCTTCTCGATCGACCCGACGTCGTCCGCGTGGAGGAGGTTCTGGCCGCCAAGGGCGATTCGCTGCCACCGCTCGTCACCGTCAGGGCTCGCGACAAGGTCCGTCAGGCGGTCGACACCCTGCAGGAGCACTCGATCTCGCAGGCTCCCGTCGTCAACGAGGACGGGGCCGACATCACTCACTTCGTGGGTTCGATCCGCGACCGCGAACTGCTCGACCGCATCTTCCGCGATCCGGATTCGCTCCAGGCCGACGTGGCCGAAGTCATGGCTCCCCCGATCCCGCTGGTCGAATTCGACGATCCGATCGAGGCGGCGTTCGAACGGCTGGAGAGCGGGCCGGCGGTACTCGTCGCGAAGGCGGGACAGGTCCTGGGCGTCCTCACGCGCAGCGACCTCCTGGACTTCCTGGCGCATCGTCAGCTCTCCCGGTAGACAGGTGAGATCGCTCGGGATCGACGTCGGTGTCGGCAAGGGTCTGGATCTGGTCATGATGGACGGCTCGCGAGTGCCGTTCCTGGTGGCAACGCACGCGAACCTGGAGGATGTGCGGCGGGCGATCGAGGAAGGCAAGCCCGACATCGTGGCGGTCGACGCTCCCTCGGCATGGGCCGCGACCGGCAAGTCGCGCCTGACCGAGAACCAGCTCGCACAGCTCAACATCCACGCGTTCAGGACTCCTTCCAAAGGCCACGGGGGCGCCACGCAGTTCGACTGGATGAGATCGGGGTTCGAGGTGTTCAAGGTCGCCGCCGCCTGCGGCTTCCCCTTGTTCAACGGCGGGCAGTGGAAAGGGCGAACGATAGAGGTCTTCCCGCACGCCACCGCAACGGTGCTGGCCGGCTGCCTTAGGCCAAAGTCGATGCGTAAACGCCCCTGGCGGGAGAGGGTCCTTCGCTCGCAAGGGGTCCGGACCGCAGAACTCACGACGCTCGATGGCGTGGATGCGGCACTGGCGGCCCTGACGGGCATCCTCGTCCTTGAGGGTCATCACACCTACCTCGGCGATCTCAAGGAGGGCGTGATAGTCGTTCCCGCGCGCACGCTGCCCGCCGCGCGGTACCGTGCCGGACAGGATGAGGTCGCCGCGACGATGCCTTTGTTCGTCGACTGCGCCTGCGGGTGCGGCCGGCAGGTTCGTCCGCCGCGAGAGTTCGCGCGCGGACACGATGCGAAGCGCAAGTCCGGCCTATGGGACCAAGTACGTCGGGGCCGCGAGGCCGAGACCGAGTTGAGGAGACGCAAGTGGGAGATGCCCCCCGAGACGAGATGAGGTTCGAGACCAAGGCCATCCACGCGGGCCAGGATCCCGAAGCCCTGTACGGGGCGGTCAACGTTCCGATCTACCAGACCTCCACCTACCGTCAGGAGGCGGTAGCCGAGCCGAAGAAGTGGGACTACGCCCGCGGTGGGAATCCGACACGCGAGGCCTTCCAGAACGCGCTCGCGGCCCTGGAGGGAGGTGAGCGCGGGTTCGCATTCTCCTCGGGGCTCGGGGCCGAGACGACACTGCTGCTGACGCTCTCTCCCGGCGATCACGTGCTGCTCGCCGACGACGTCTACGGAGGAACGTTCCGGTTGCTCACGCGTGTGCTCTCGCGCTGGGGGCTAACGTCCTCGACCGTCGACCTTTCCGACGAAGCCGCGGTGCGGAAGGCCCTGCGACCGCAGACCAAGCACGTTTGGATCGAGACCCCGTCCAACCCGATGCTGAAGATCGTCGACATAGCGGCCGTCTCGGCTATCGCGCACGGAGCGGGCGCGCGCGTCATCGTCGACAACACGTTCGCGACCCCGGCGTTGCAGCGGCCGCTGGAGTTGGGCGCCGACGCTGTCGTTCACAGCGTCACCAAGTACATCGGCGGTCACTCGGACCTGATCGCCGGCGCGATCGTGACAAGCGACCCCGAATGGATCGAGCAGCTCGGCTTCCTGACGAACGCCATCGGCGCGGTGCCCGGCCCGATGGACAGCTACCTGGCCCTGCGCGGTCTGAAAACCCTCGCCGTCAGGATGGCCGCTCACTGCACGGGCGCTCGGGCCATCGCCGAGTTCCTCTCGTCGCATCCCAAGGTCGTCAAGGTGAACTACCCGGGGCTCGCGCTGCATCCCGGTCACGAGATCGCGGCCAAGCAGATGTCGGACTTCGGCGGCATGGTCTCCTTCGAGGTCGGCACCGAAGCCGAGGCCTACCGGGTCGTGCAGAACACCGAGCTGTTCTTCCTGGCCGAGTCCTTGGGCGGAGTCGAGTCGCTGATCGAGATGCCGGCGCCGATGACCCACGCCAGCGTCGCCGGTTCTGCCCTGGAGATACCCCCAACGCTGATCCGCCTGTCGGTGGGCATAGAGCACCCCGACGACCTCATGGCAGACCTGGATCGGGCGCTGGCATAGCCGACCGGCAGGCGTGATACCTAAGGTCGGGTAGCCAACGCACCGATAGAGGTTCAGTGAGATCCAGGCTTTGGGTCGGCTGGACCGCGGGCGCGACGCTCGCCGTCTTCGCGTACTTCTTCGTCCTGCCAACGAAGGATGCTCAAACCGTCGCCTACGACCTGCTCGGCACAGCAACCATCGCGGCGATGCTGGTCGGGATCAAGATCAATGCTCCGGTCCGGCGCCTGCCCTGGTACCTGATGACCGCCGGGATGGCGCTGTGGGTTGGCGGCGACATGATCTGGAGTTCCGACGCGCTCTTGCTTCACAGGGACGCACCCTTCCCCGGAGTGGCCGACATCTTGTACCTGGCCAGCTACCCCGCCCTGCTCGCCGGCTTGATGCTGGTCATAAGAGGCCGAACGCCCGGAGGCGACAGGGCGGCACTCCTGGATGCTCTAACGGTGACCGGGGGTGCCGGACTCCTATCCTGGGCGTTCCTGATCGAACCGAACCTGGTCCAAGGTTCCGCGAGCCTCGCGGAGTCCGTCGTGTCGGCCGCCTATCCGCTCGTAGATGTGGTGATGCTCGGCGTCCTGGTGCGCCTCTTGTTCGTTCCCGAGGGATACAGATGGGCCGCGCTTCGGCTCCTTGGGCTCGCTCTGCTCTCGACCCTGATAGCCGACGTGGGGTTCTCGGTGATCTCGTTCACGTCCTACGTCGAAACGGGCTCGTGGGTCGATACCGGATGGCTGTTCTTCTACGTCTTCTCCGGCGCCGCCCTCCTGCACCCATCGATGAGGCGGCTGCCCGAACCTGCTCAGCCGACTTCTACGGAGGGGGCGTTACGGCACGCCCGGTTCGCCCTGGTGTCCGCCGCATCCCTGTTGGCGCCCGCGGTTCTTTGGATCCAGTCCGCGCGCGGCCACGTGCAGTACCTTCCCGTGATCGCGACGACCTCGGTGGTCATGTTCCTGCTGGTGCTGGCCAGGATGGCAGGTCTGCTACGCGGCGTGGAGTCCGCAGCGTCCGATCTGAGATCGAAGGGTGAGCAACTGGAAGCCGCACTCGCTGAGCTGCGCGAGTCTGAGAGAGCTCGAACCCAGCTGCTGGATGGAACCGTCCGTGCCACCGAGGCGGAGCGGGCGCGGATCGCCTCGGACCTGCACGACGGACCGATCCAGAGACTGTCCGAGGTGACCTTCTCCATCGAGCGTCTACGCCGTCAGGTCGGCCGGGGCGAGACCGTAGAGGCAGCCCCCCTCATCGAGAGGATCGCCGAGGGGGTCTCCGGGGAGATATCCGGCCTTCGGCGGGTCATGACGGAACTCCGCCCGGCTGCTCTCAGCGAGCACGGACTCGAATCAGCCGTCCGCGATCATGTGGACGCCCTCCGCAAGAAGACCAACGTCGCCTGCGCACTCGAAATAACGATCAACCATCCTCTCGACCCCGACCTGGAAAGCGTGATCTATCGGGTCATCCAGGAGGGGCTGACCAACGTTTCCAAACACGCCCACGCCCGCATGGTGTCTGTCAGGGTCGCGACTCGTGGGAACGGGGTCGAGTTACGAGTGGACGACGACGGCGTCGGCTTCGCGATCGAGGATCAGGCTCAGCTCCTGCGCGATGGTCATTTCGGGCTGGCTGGCATGCGCCAGCGGGTCGAGACGGCGGGCGGCAGATGGCAGGTTCGATCGGCGCCCGGGAGCGGGACGACGCTTTCGGCCTGGATCCCTTACGGATCGAAGGAGAGCGAAGCCGACGAGTCAGATGAGGTCGCGTCTTGACACTAACCCCTCGCATCATCGTCGTAGATGACGACGACAACGTTCGCGAAGCGATCGCGGACCTTTGCCGAGACGACGGGATCGATGTCGTCGCTACGGCCGCGGACGGCGTGGACGCGGTAGCCGCAGCCGCTCGACTGTCACCCGATGTCGTCGTCATGGACATGCGGATGCCCAGGATGAACGGCATAGACGCGACCCGCGAGATCAGAACGTCGATGCCGCGCATCGCGGTCATCGTGGTCTCGGCCTACGAAGATCCGGCCCTGTCGCGCGCGGCCCTGGCCGCGGGCGCGGCCGACTACTTGGTCAAGGGGTCGGCGCATCACACGCTCTGTTCATCGATACGCGCCCTTGCAGACGCCGCCGGAACCGAAGGGACCCCCGGCTAGGCGGCCTCTGCCTTGGCCTTTAGAAGATCCATACCCTTCTGGACAGCGCCCCTGACGAACAGCGCCAGCAGGACCGAGAACATCGCCTTCTTGATGCCCGAAAGAGACGGGCCCTCCATGGCGTGGTTCTTGTCGCTGGGCAGGTGAGCGCAGGATGCTACGAGCATTCCGCGGACAGGACCGGCGCGTGCCAGACTCAGGGCGTGAAGCGTCTTCTGGTGGCGCTCGTGGTATTCGGTTCGATGGTCCCGGCCGGGGCGCGGGCGGACTGGTCGCTCCCTAAGCCCGAGCCTTTCGTGACCGGGCTGGATTTCGCGGCCAACATCGCGTTCGCGCCCGACGGCAGGATCTTCATCGCCGAGAAGGACTCCGGCGACATCATTATCGCGGAGAACGGCCGGCTACTCGAAGAGCCTTTCGCGCACCTGGACGTCGTGGGATCGGGCGAACAAGGGCTCCTGGGCATCGCGCTGGACCCTGGCTTCCCCGACGAACCCTGGGTCTACGTCTACTACTCCGATCCGAACACGAGGCTGAACCTGCTCGCCCGGCTGCGCGCCGACGAGAACACAGCGGTCGGTCGGCCGCAGATCCTATTCGAAGCCCTGACCACGGAGAACGGCTATCACAACGGCGGGGATATCGCGTTCGGACCGGACGGCAAGCTCTACCTGAGTGTCGGCGAAGTGCACGAACCGGCCCGAGCGCAGGATCCCGGCAACCTCGGGGGCAAGGTGCTTCGCCTGAACCCAGACGGCTCGATCCCTTCGGACAACCCGTTCGGCCCGCAGAACCCGGTCTACTCGTTGGGTCACCGAAACTCGTTCGGCCTCTGCTTCGATCCCTCGACAGGAGACCTGTGGGAGACCGAGAACGGCCCGGGGAGCTTCGACGAGGTCAATCTGATCCGGGCGGGCGGGAACTACGGATGGCCCGATCAGCTCGGTCCCGGCGCAGGGTCGACGTTCACCGACCCGGTGCTGGCGTTCGAGGACGTCATCGTGCCGACGGGCTGCGCGGTATCTGGCGGAGTCCTTTACTTCGGGTCATTCGCCTACGGCGAGGTCTACCGCCTGCCATTGCCGGTCCGTGAGGGACCAGCGAAGGAAGTGAAGGTGGCGAGCTTGCCAGAGGGGATAACGGACATGCAAGCCGGCCCCGACGAGGCCCTGTACGTCGTCACCCCCAGCACCGTGTACAGGTACGGGGGCGAGTCGCCCTCGATCGTGGAATCGCCATCGCCCTCGTCTGCTGCTGCGACCGGCGCCAGCCCCCAGCGGCCTCCTCCGGTGGCCGGGCCCGATGACGGTCGCAGCAGCGGAGCGCCTCTCCTGGCCATAGCGGCGGCCGTTGCGCTGGCCCTGGGTCTGATGCTCAGGGTCGCGGCCGGCAGGCGGATCCCCCGAGAAGCCGACGAAGACTAGGAGATCGGCCGCTTCAGGTAGGCGACGAGGGACCGGCCTCCCATCGGGTTCTCGATCTGGGCCACGGTGACCAGGTCCCAGCCGTCCTGCCCGAACGTGTTCAATATCTCGCCGGGATTGTGTTCAAGGAGCGGCGCGACGAAGTACTCCCACTTCTGCATGTCAGTTCTCCCCTTCCAGTCTCTTCCTGGTGTGCTTGATGCAAAGGCCCATGATGACGTCCAGGCCCGCGGCCGAGGCTATGTCGTAGGCCTCCTGGTTGGCTATCCCCTCCTGCAGCCAGAGCGCCCCGGCGCCGATGGCGACCGCTTCGCGCGCTATCCCGGGCGTGTCCTCCGCCCTTCGGAACACGTCGACCACATCGACGCGTTCCGGGATGTCGGACAGGCTCGCATAAGATCGCTCTCCAAGAACCTCGGCCTCTCGCGGATTCACTGGGATGATGCGATATCCCTTGCTCTGCAGGTACTCCGCGACCTCGTAGGAGGCGCGGTCCGGCTTGGAAGACAGGCCGACGATCGCCACGGTTCGCGCATCCTTGAGCAGAGCGCGGAGCTCTCGGTCCTCGGGTGCTACTTGGTCGGCAGCCACGGCGTCTCCTCACGGATGATCTCGAGCAAGCGATGAAGTATCCACCCGGTCGCCCCCCAGATGTTGTGGCCATCCACCTCATATGCCCAACCGCGCCACGTGCGCCCTTCTTCCAGGTCGTAGTCGACCAACCGCTCTGCTTCCGACAGCCGTGAGATCGGGAAGGTCATTACCTGCGCGATCTCGCCGTCGCTGACGGCGAAAACCGGTGGCTCGTCGAGGAAGCCGACGAACGGGACAACGAGGATGCCGCTGACGGACGTGTGGACCTCGGGCAAAGCTCCGATCAGTTCGACCGATGCCGCGGCGAGGCCGATCTCCTCGTCGGCTTCCCTCAGCGCGGCGGCGGCGAGCGTCTCACCTTCGTCGAGGAGTCCTCCGGGGAAGGAGATCTCCCCCGCATGACGGGACAGGTTCGCCGACCGCTCGGTGAAGACGAGAGAAGGGACCGGCGCCTGGATCACCGGCGCCAGCACTGCCGCAAGCCGGTCGCCGGCGGCAGGCTGAGGCCGGGGGTCCTGCTCGAGAACAGCGCGCAGCGCGGATCGCGGGTCCGGGTACATTAGGCGCCATGGTAGAGCCCGAGACCGCCAAGTCCGCCGCCCGCGCGGCCGAGGCCGTCGATCCCGATGAGGTCCTTCGCTTCGCTCGTGCCCTGATAAGCGCACCTTCGGAGAATCCCGGGGGTACCGAGGACGCCGCGGCGGCCGAGGCCGTTCGCATCCTAGAAGAGCTGGCGGCCCAACCTCAGATCGTCCGATCGGAGGCCGGGCGCCCGAGCGTGGTTGCCCGTATCGGTTCGGGAGCCGGACCCAAACTCGCTTTCAACGGACATCTGGACGTGGTCCCCGCCGGGTCCGTCGACACCTGGGCGCACGGTCCATGGAACGGCGATGTCGAAGACGGCCGCCTGATCGGACGCGGAGCCGCCGACATGAAGGGCCCTGTCGCAGCGGCCCTGGCGGCCGCGGCAGCGATCGTCCGCTCAGGCGTCGCGCTGGCCGGAACGCTCGACCTTCACTTGGCCGCCGACGAGGAGCTGGCGGGCACCCACGGAACGAAGATCCTGTGGGAGCAGGGGTTCCTCGATCAGGATGCCGCGATCATCGGCGAGCCGACCGAGATGGAACTGGCGCTGGCCGAACGTGGCGGCGCTTGGTTCACGGCCACCGCCAAAGGTCGAGCCTCCCATGGATCCAGGCCGCATCTGGGCGTCAATGCGATCACCTCGATGGCCAGATTCCTGTTGAGGCTGCCCGAGGTACTGCCCGACAGCCAGCATCCACTCTGCGGAGGACCGACCGTGAACGCGGCGTTGATCAAGGGCGGGAGCGCACCCAACGTGGTCCCGGACCGCTGCGAGATCGACATCGACCGGCGAACGATCCCGGGAGAGACCGACCGCGAAAAGGTGCGCGCGCCATTCCTGGCTCTGACTGAGTCGCTCAGGGCCCAGGACCCCGACATCGACATCGACGTGCGGCTCCGCGAGTGGACCGAGGCAGCCGAGGCGCCCGCGGACAGCCTCATAGCGCAGGTCTCCCGACAAGCGGTCACCGACGTCCTAGGGGCCACCCCTCCCAACGTGGGTTTCAGCGGGATAACGGATGCTCGCTTCTACATCAACCAGGCAAAGATCCCGGCGGTGATCCTCGGTCCGGGCTCGATGTCGGTCGCGCACACTGCGAACGAGTGGATCGACGTGGCCGAGATGGTCGACGCCGCCCGTGTCTACGCGCGCATCTTCGTCGGGTTCCTCGGCGCCGCCTAGGCCCGGGATAGGCTTCGATCCATGCCGTACCCGACCCGGACCTTCGGGGATTCGCGGATAACTCCCCTCTGCGACCAGGCGACCACCGCCCCGATGTCGGAGGGCTTCCCGGATCCTCCGGCGCAGGGATGGGAAGCGATCTCCCGCGACTACCCCGATGCGTTCGCCGGCGACGCCGCCACGTGGAACGCCCACACCCACTGCTTCTTGATCCGCACTCCCGACGTCACGGTCCTGGTCGACACCGGGGTGGGCCCGGCAAATGCCCCCTATGCCGAGGGCGTCGCCAGCCGGCTTCCGGCGGAACTTGCCGAAACGGGAACGGACCCGAGCGACGTCGACCACGTCGTGATCACCCACCTTCACAGCGATCACGTCGGCTGGAGCCTTGCCGGCGACGAGCCCGTCCGCGCGATGTTCCCGAACGCGCGCTATCACCTCCCACTCGCCGACTGGCATGACCCGGAGTGGAGCGCGACCCGCGAATCCAGGGCCGAGTTCGACCTGCTGCTGCGACCGCTCGAGAACATGGGCGTGCTCGAGCTGACGGACGAGGCCGCGACCATCGTTGAAGGCATCACACTGGTCCCCACGCCCGGTCATTCACCCGGACACCGATGCGTTCTGGTCGCTTCACAGGTGCTCATCAGCGGCGACCTGGCTCATCATCCGGCCGAAGTCGCCGACCCCGACATGTACACGGCCTACGATCAAGATCGCGAGCGCGGCCGGGCGGCGCGGCGAGAAACCCTCGAACGAGCTGCGAGTGAGGGGCTCATCCTGGCGGGTTCGCACTTCGTCGAGACGTTCGGCCGGATCCAGATCGGATCCGACGGGCGGCGCTGGCTTCCTGCCTAAGCTCGATCCGAAGGTATCCTGGCCGCATGGCAACCACCACCGGAGCACCGATCGCAGTTACCGACGCGGCCGCCCGCAAGATAGCGGCCCTGGCCCTGAAGGACTCGCGCACCGATGCCATCCTGCGCCTGAGGGTCCTGGCCGGCGGCTGCTCGGGCTTCACCTACGAGCTGTCCTTCACCGATGCCCCTGCCGATGACGATCACATCATCGATGCCCCCGATGGCGTTCGGGTTCTGGTCGATCCCAAGAGCGCTCCGATAGTTCAGGGCTCGACCTTGGACTTCAACGACTCTATGCTCGGCGGCGGCCTGAAGGTGATCAACCCCCAGGCCAAGCACGAGTGCGCCTGCGGGGACTCCTTCTCTATCTAGGTCGGCGCACGCTCCGGCATATACTCCCGCAGATGGCTTCGTCGGCGGACAAGACCCAGTGGCGCGACCTCTACAACGAGGTCGTCATGACCGGACTCTGCACGGGGTGCACTGCATGCATCGTCGCCTGTCCCTTCCACGTCCTGGGTTACGAGGATGGCGTCCCGGTCCAACTCCAAGAGGACGGCCCCGACGCCTGTGGCCACGGCGACAAGGGATGCGACATCTGCACCCGCGCCTGTCCTCGATTCCGCGAGTGGGAGGGCGAGATCGACGCCACTCTCTTCGGTCAGACCCGCAAGCCCGAGGAGCTGATCGGCCAGTACAAGGAGATCGTTCTCGCGCGGGCGTCAGAACCGGAGTTGCTGGCTCACGGCCAGGACGGCGGCGTCGTCAGCGCCCTTCTGATCTGGGGTCTTGCCTCCGGTGAGATCGACGGCGCTCTGACATCGAAGCTGTCCGAGGAGCGCAAGTGGGACGCCGAACCCACGGTGGTCACCGACACACAAGGGGTGCTCGATACCGCCGGTTCTCGCTACACCTACTCGGCCAATCCGCTGGCGCTCATCAAGGCGGCGGAGATGGGGCTGAGCAAGGTCGCGTTGGTCGGCATGTCGTGCCAGGCCTCGGTCACGGGTTCCCTGGTGTCCCGGCGAGTGAACAAGTGGCGTCGCAAGATCGCATGGACCTTCGGCCTGCTGTGTTCCAAGAC
>JANPEZ010000043.1:0-1825 GCA_031423155.1 Actinomycetes bacterium | reverse complement strand
CCGTCCAGCCCGGCGACCGCGTCACCAAGGGCAAGATCGTCGCCGAAGTCGACTCGCCCGAGATCGCCCGGCTCATGTACGACCTGAAGCGGTTGGAAGCGGAGAACGAGAAACTGCTCGCGGAGGTCACGCGGGCCGAATCGCAGGTTGCATCATTGGAAATCGAGATTCCGTCGCTCACAACGAGTGCCGAACTCGCCGAGGCCGAGGTTCAGCGCCTGACGGGCGCCGGGGAAAGCGTGTCCGCCAACCTGCTCGCGCAGCGTAAATCCGAGGCCCTGAAACTCCGGGCGGACGCCGGCCTTCGAGGAGTCGCGCTGACGCAGGCACGCGCGGAGGTCGAGTCGCTTCGCCGCCAGGCCGAAGCCACGCGGGCGTCCGCCGGGGCGCTGCGGGGGACGTTGCCCGGCACGGGCGATGGGTCGGAGTCCGGGTCGCTCGCTGACCCGGCACGTCCCGGCCTTGTTCGCTTCGCCTCCCTGATCGACGGCGTGGTCGTGAGCCGCAGCGCCGTCCCCGGCCAGGGCGTGAGCGCCGGCGTGGCGATCCTGACCGTCGGGGACTTCACGTCGGTGCAAGTTGAGGGCGAACTGCCCGAAGGACTTCTCGACCGAGTCGGATCTGTGCAGAGCGCGAAGGTGCGAGTGCGGCGGGGCGTCGGAGCGAACAGCGACGTGCTCGGCGAGGGTACGGTGCGGTTCATCAGCCCGGTGATCGACGCGGCCAAGCGGACGGCCCACCTGATCGTGGACGTTGAGAACGCCGCGGGCCTGCTCCGCCAGGGACAGTTCGTTGACCTCGCGGTGATTCTCAGCGCCAACGAGAGCGCGGTAGTTGTGCCCGTCTCGGCCATCGTCAAGGAAGGCCCATTGCAGTACGTCTTCGTCAAGGAAGGCAAGGGCGAGAACGAGGTGTTCAAGAAGCGAGACGTGGCGACGGGTGTTCGTGATGACCGGGTGGTCGAGATCAAGCAGGGTCTTGTGCCCGGGGACGTGATCGCGGTGAGTGGGGCGTTCAGCGTGTCGCAGTTGCGCGGGTTTGTGCCGGGCGCGCCGGAGCCTGCCGAGCCGGCAAAGGGCGGGGACGGCCACGGGCACACCCACTAACGAGGCAGTCACTCGCTCCCGACCAGGAAGGACGCTCCCTTGCTCAACTGGATCATCCGATCATCGCTCCACAACCGCGTGCTCGTGCTCATCGCGGCGCTGCTGGTGTCGGTCTATGGCCTCTACGTCACGTTCAACACGCCGACCGACGTGCTGCCCGACCTCAACCGCCCGGTGGTCACGATCTTTGGCGAGGCTCCGGGCCTCGCGCCCGAGGAGGTCGAGGCCCAGGTCACCTATCCCATCGAGACCGCCGTGAACGGCGCTCCTGGTGTGGAGCGTGTGCGGAGCCGCAGCGCGCTGGGCCTCTCCATCGTCTATGTCGAGTTCGCGTGGGGAACCGATCCCAAGTACAACCGGCAGGTTGTCAGCGAGCGGCTCGGCACCGTCACCGAGAAGCTGCCACCCGGCATCGTTCCGGTCATGACGCCCGCGTCGAGCATCATGGGCGAGATCGCCCTGATCAGCGCATCGAGCAAGCCCCCACACACGCTCTCGCCGATGGACGTGCGGACGCAGGCCGAGTTCGTGCTGCGCCCGGCCATTCTCTCCATCCCCGGCATTGCGCAGGTCACGGTCATGGGCGGAGAACTCAAGCAGTTCCGCGTACGGGCCGACCCGGACAAACTGCGCCTGTTCGACCTCACCCTTGAGGATGTCGAGAAGGCTCTCACCGCCGCGAACCAGAACACCGGGGGCGGTTTCCTCGTCAGCGGTGC
>JANPEZ010000042.1:0-3391 GCA_031423155.1 Actinomycetes bacterium | reverse complement strand
ATGAGGTCCGTACGAGCCCAGTAGTCGAGCTGGCGGTAGCTGATGCCGACTATCCGGCACACATCGGGGACGCGATATCCCTGCTCGTTCATGACAACTCCGTAATTACGAGGGTGTTCGCGCAGCTTATGGGGCATGCCGGACCCTGTCAATGAGCCCTTCCAAGGGCCGGGAGGCACCCGGGCACTCGGCCCTATTCGCGCGCCTGATCCGGCCAGGTCTAGGCGCTAAAGGTTCGGCCACGTGATACCGATGTCATGACTAGACAGTCGGGACCACTCCCGAACAGGCAAATCGCCGGGAACGGCGAGACGCAAAGCCACCGGGCCTCACCGCCGAAGGGCGCAGGCAGCCGGGCTACCGAAGGAGACGAAGATGACTCAGGCGATCGGCAGGACCCGTCGGACTCTGGCCGGCATCGCGATCATGGTGTCCACCTCTTTGGCCCTCAGCCTCGCTCAGGCTTCGACGGCCAGCGCCACGGTCGGTCTCCGCAACCAGGTACTCAAGGCAACGAACTCCTCGCGGGTCGACCACGACAAGCACCGGGTGAGTCTCAACGCCAGGATGTCCAAGAAGGCGCGCGCCCACAGCGTCGCGATGGCCGAGGCCGGCACCCTATTCCACACTTCGGACGTGAGTGACTATCTGCGCGGCGTCTCGTGGAGTCGCTGGGGCGAGAACGTCGGGATGACCTCCGAGGACGTACCGGCCCTGCAGGCTGCCTTCATGGACAGCAAGGTGCACAAGACCAATATCCTGAAAGGAAGCTTCTCGCATGTCGCAGTCGGAGCGATCCGCCGAGACGGCGTCTTGTGGGTAACCGTATTCTTCTACGGATAGCTCTCCGGACAGGTACCCAAGGCGGAAGGGGGCGGCCGAGCGATCGAGGGGGACGCTCGACCGCCCTTCCGCATGTCGGTGATCACTCCCCCTCGATGAAATCCTCCGGGCTGATGTTGTCTAAGAACTCCCTGAACTTCTCGACCTCGTCCTCCTCGTCCTCGGGGATCAGGATGGAAGCCTCGTCCAAGACATCCTCCGTCGCGAAGATGGGAGCCGAGAGTCTGACGGCGAGAGCGATCGCATCCGAAGGTCTCGAGGAGATCTCGTAGCTGTCACCATTGCGCTGCATGTCGATCGTCGCGTAGAAGGTTCCGTCTCGAAGCTCGGTGACGACGATCTTGCTCACGCTGACCGCCAGATCATCGAGGATGTTCTTCATCAGGTCGTGTGTCATCGGTCGAGGCGTGACCACGCCCTGCAGGGAAAGCGCGATCGCTGCCGCTTCGGCGGCCCCGATCCAGATCGGGAGGTAGCGCTCTCCCTCTCGCTCCTTGAGCAGAACGATCGGCTGGTTGGTCGGAAGCTCCACGCGCACGCCTGCGAGCTCCATCTCGATCATCTTCCGACTGTAGACCTGGCCTTCAGGTCCGACAACCCACGCGGTTCACGCCTCGGACAACAGTGGCAACAGCACGTCCGGATCCGCTTGAAGCTGGGCCATGTCCTCGACCGCGAGTATGTCGCCGAGATTGCGGTACCGCTCGAGGTGGTCCAACCCGTAGCCGATTACGAATCGGTCGGGACACTCGAAGCCCGCGTAGCGCACGTCGATCGGAACGATCCGGCGCGCGGACTTGTCCAAGAGTGCACAGAGTTCGAGGGAAGCCAGCCCTCTGGCTCGCAGGTTGGTCATCAGGTATGAAAGCGTCAGACCCGTGTCGACGATGTCCTCAACCAAGATGACGTCGCACCCGGCAAGATCGGTCTCGATGTCCATGAGGATCCGTACCTTGCCCATCGCCTCGTCCGCATCGCCGTAGCGGCTGAGGGCCATGACCTCGACCCGCAGAGGCAGGTCTATCGCCCTCATGAGGTCGGCCAGGAACATCGCGCCACCCTTGAGCACCGTGACCAGCACGGGCTCCCGCCCCTCGTAGTCCCCGGTGATGGCGCGGCCGAGTTCCTCGACCCGGTGGCGGATGTCCTCGCGCCCGTACAGCAAGCTCGTGACGTCCGTCATGCGACGCCGATACTAGCGGCTCAGCGGACGCGGACCCTGCATGCTCAGGCGAATACCGATCCCACGGCGCGGGCCGCGGCCCGCGCTACGGAGGATGCGGCCCGGCTCCACCAGGGACCGTCGCCCTCCACTTCAACCGGTCCGGGAACCGATGTGACGATCAGGGGGACCTGTCCCAGAAGGCGATCGCCCACCCGTACCTGCAGGCGCGCGACCTCCTCCCCCGGCGCCGGAGGGAAGGCCGCATCCTCATCGACGACGACGGTTCGCACGGCCCGGCCGACGTCGCCAGTACGTACGAGTGCCTGCAAACCCCAGGCCGCCTCCACGGTCACGGCCCCTCCGACGATCGAGACCTCACCCAGGTCCTCGCCCGCCTCGACGAAGGTCGCCTGTGTATAGGCCGAGAATCCGTAGTTCAGCATCGACGCAGCCTGGGAGAAGGGTTCCGTCCGCGCTCCGAGGACGACGGACACCAGCGTCCGTCCCTCGCGCGTGGCCACGGCGACCACGCAGTACCCGGCTTTGGAGGTGTAACCGGTCTTGACGCCGACCGCCCCCGGATAGAGCCAAAGGAGGACGTTCCGGTTCTGGATCCGCCTGGGCGGACCGTCGGGTGCAGGGACTTCGTAGGTAAGGGTTGCGGTGATCTTGCCGAACAGCGGTGACGCCGCATAGGCGGCCTTCGTCAGGACCGCTAGATCCATCGCGCTCGAGTACCCGGTGTCGTCCAGTCCGTTCGGAGATCGGAACCGCGTGTCGGTCATGCCGAGTCGCCTGGCGCGTACGTTCATCATCGCCACGAATGCGCGCTGGCTGCCCGCAACATGGTCGGCCAGAGCCAAGGCGGCGTCGTTCGCCGATTGCAGCATGAGGGCGAAGAGCAGGTCGCGCACCTTCAGCCGCTCACCGACCTGTAGGTCCAGCTGTGAGAGTCCCTCGCGATCGTCGGGGATGACCGCGTCCGCGGCGACCGTGACGACCTCTGAGGGATCGGACTCCTCGAGGGTCAGCAGCGCCGTCATGATCTTGGTCACACTGGCGATCGCGCGACGCTGACCAGGGTTCTTCGAGAGGAGCACCTGCCCGGACTCCAGGTCGGCAAGGACCGCAGACCCGGCTTGGATCGAGGGTTCCTGCCCTTGATCCTTCGGCGTATGCAGGATCGTGGGGAAAGGGGACAAACTTGCATCCGGCGGGACGGGCGTGGGGGGGGGCAGGCCGGCCGGTCCGGCGGTGGCCCCGGCAACGAGCGCAGCTTGAAGGAGGATCACCGCGAACGCCGCGGCGCCGAGGCGCCGGCGCGAACCGAACATCGCTCAGGCGCTCTGCAGGTTGTCTCGGATGTTGTTCCTGAGCAAGGCC
>JANPEZ010000041.1:0-8203 GCA_031423155.1 Actinomycetes bacterium | reverse complement strand
GCCAGAAGGACTCCGCCGATCACGACCAACAGAGCAACGACGACTCCGATGATGATCCCGGTGGAGCTTCCTCCTCCACCACTCTCGCCACCGCCGCCGCCTCCCGTGTCCGCGATCGGGCGGATACTCAGGAACGCATACGGCCCGTACGTGGACAGCAGATCGCCGTTCTCGGCCGGCTGCTGTACGAAGCCCGTCCAGCGATCGCTGCGGTAAGCCTGCAGGACCTGGTCGTAGTACAGAACTATGTAGGGCACGGCCTCGTACACCTGTAGCTGCATGTCCTTGATGAGCGCGGCCCGCTCAGCCGGGTCGAGCAGCGTCTTCTGCAGGTCGTAGTTAGCGTCGAAAGTGGGGTCTGAGTAGAACGTGTCGCTCCAGATCCCCTCCGGCGGACGCTGGCCGCTCGAGAGAACAGACAGGATGAAGTCCGGGTCCGGGTCGGGGATCCATCCCCAGATGAAGATGTCGAAGTTGCCCTCGTAGATGACGTCCGTCAGCTTGGTGTCCGAAAGCGACGTCTCCTTGGTGGCCACTCCTATCTGCTGCCACCAGTCCTCGATGAACTTGGCGGCGGTCTGCGTCTCCTCGCTCTCGCTCCTGGTGAAGAGTCGGAACTCCAGAGGGGCTCCGGTCGCTGGATCCTCTCTTATTCCGTCATCATCGCTGTCGACGTAGCCCGCTGCTTCCAGCGATGCCTTGGCCGCCTCCAGGTCGAAGGCGATCAACTGGTCTCCCGTCGGTTCCAGATGGAAGGCAGCCGCGGTGGGCGGGACCACGGTGCTTCCGACCGTCCCGTACCCGAGGAGCACCTTGTCGACGAGCGTCTGCTTGTCCACGGCCATCGCCAAGGCGCGACGCACGACCTCATCCTTGAGGATCGGGTTGCCGTCCGAGTCCGGGATGGCTGTGTCAGCCCCGACGTTGATCCCTACCGAAGTGAAACCGGGCGCGACGGCCTGATGCGTCGTGATGTTCTCCTGGCCCTCGAGGGAGTTGAAGAGGTTGGCCTGCAACGAGTCCGCGAAGTCGATCTCGCCCGAACGCAGGGCAGCGACCACGGCATCCTGGTTCTGATAGACCTTGAAGACGAGCTCGTCGATGTGCGGAGCACCCGCCCAGTAGTTGGGGTTGGCCTCGAAGGTCCAGGACTGACCTCTGTCCCATTTGATCAGACGGAAGGGCCCGGAAGTCACCGGGTCGGGGTAGTTCTCGAAGGTCTTGGCCTCTTCCTTGTCGATGTCCTTCCAGATGTGCTCGGGCAGGATGTAGTTGTAGATCGACAGCATCCCGACCGCGGGCTTCTCGGTCTGGATGATCAGGGTCGTGTCATCGGGAGCCGTTACCTCGGTCACGAACTTGAGGTAGCTAACGCAGCAGCCGAAGTGGTTGTCGATGACGTAGTTGTAGGTGAAGGCCACGTCGTGGGCCGTCAGGGGCTGGCCGTCGGACCAGGTCATCCCTTCTCGGATGTCGAAGGTCCAGGTGAGTCCGTCAGGGCTGATCCCCCCGTTCTCCTGGCTCGGCACATTCGTGGCGACTCCCGGTATCGGGGACAGGTCCTCCGTGGCGAAGTCGAGCAGCAGGTTGTACTGCAGCGCGAAGGACGTGTACGCGGGGGCCTCGACTGCGACGAGCGGGTTGAACGAGTCGATGTCGTTCGCCGTCCCGTAGGTGAAGACCACCTTCTCGTCCGGCGCCGGGCTGTCTTGGGCGAGCGCCACGGTGAACGTTGCCCCTACAGCCATGATCGCGACGACTACGGCAGCCGCTATGCGGGTCGTTCTCTTCTTCATGGTGCCCTCCCTCTTTCCTTTGGTCTACGCGGGCGGACGTACCGCCGCTTGGTCGATGGTCAGGGTTCTGGAGTCCGCGTTGAGTGTGGCCTGCACGCCGAGAGGGATGCTCGCCAGATGCTTGCCGTGCCCGAGCGGAAGCTTGTACAGGACCGGAACGCCTAGGGGTGAAAGATGTCTTTCCAGGACGTCCTCGATGGAGCGGCTGCGCGGCGCTTCGGGCCTTCGCTCGCTCCAGTCGCAGTCCTTCAGTTCGCCTACGACGACACCGGCGACGCGGTCGAGCTTTCCCGCAAGCTTCAACTGCTCCAGATGCACGTCGACGATGTAAGGGGGTTCGTCGACTTCCTCGAAGAACAAGATCGCGTCGTCGAATACCGGGTCCCAGCGGGTTCCGATCAGGTGAACGAAGGTGAAAAGGTTGCCGCCGACGATCGGTGCCGTAACCCGGCCGGGGGAGATCGCCCTCACGTAGGGGTCGTCGGGGTCACGAGGCACTTCGCCCGCTGCCCCGGTTGCGAAGGCGGCCAGTGCCGAGTCCCACGTGAACGGCTTCCGTTCGGGGATGCCCATCGACCCGAGGCCCGGACCGTGAAGAGTGGCGAGCCCCGTCTCCTGGCGGATGGCGATGTGCAGGTTCGTGATGTCCGAGTAGCCCATCATCGCCTTGGGGTTGGCCGCGATGAGATCGTAGTCCAGGTGCGGGAGCACCTCTATCGCGCCGGTTCCTCCCCACAGAACCTGGATGACATCGACCTCGGGGTCGGAGAACAGGGAACACAGATCCTCGGCGCGCTTCTCGGCCGGGCCGGCGGCGTAGTCGTCCTGGGCCCAGACGCCCTCAACCAACTTGACGTGATAGCCCCTGCTCTCCCACCACTCGACGGGTCGTTCGATATCACTACGGTTGAAGTAAGGGCCCGACGGGGCGCAGACACCGATCGTCCCGCCCTCGGGCAGGGGGGCTCCGAACAGCGTCGCGGCGACATGGGTCATGCGCTCAGGCCCGACAGGTCGATCTCCTGGAAGTCGTTCTCGCAGGGATTGGCCGCCGCCACCCACATGCGCCCGTTCTCGACATCGGCCACCATCGAGAATAGAACCGCCGAGGCCTCATCACCCTCGTCCGGATCTGGGTGCAGGCAGATGGCCTGAGGAGAGGACTCGTGGTCCTTCATGATCTCCATCAAGTCTTCGGGGGTCGCCGGCTTGCGCTGCTCTAGCAGTTCCTCGAGGCGATGAAGACGGGACCTGCTGCCCTCAGAGGCCGGAGGGGCCAACTCGGCCAGGTCGGAGTGGTAGTGGTTGGTGTGGGCGCCGGGACCCTCCAGTACGCGGTGCTGCTTCGCGGTCGTCTCGACGACGAAGGTGTCTCCGCCGGGGAAGGCGACCACGTGGCCGTATCCGCCGGCGCGGTCGGGGACGGTGGCGCGTGCGATCGCGTCGTCGCGGTGACGCGC
This sequence comes from Actinomycetes bacterium, assembly GCA_031423155.1. GTDB lineage: Bacteria > Actinomycetota > UBA4738 > UBA4738 > HRBIN12 > JANPEZ01. Next base: position 4,947 of record JANPEZ010000041.1, on the reverse strand, counting down.
CTCCATCGAGTGGCGAGAGATCAAGACACGAGGCACGCCGACGCCGTCGTCGGAGGCCGTTAGCGAGCCGATCCCCTGTGCTCCTCCGTATCCGTTCATCCCGACCGCGGGCAGACAGCAGACGACCGTGGGAGAAGCGATCGGTGGTCTCCCGTCGTCGGGGATGTCGATGATGATCGCGATGTTGCCCAAGTCACCCGCGAGCCAATGTTCGCTGTGGGCCAGGAGCGTCGTCCCCGGCGCCTTCACCGTCAGACTGGAGCAGCGCTCGGGGAGGTCCGCCTTCGTGTAACCCTCCTTCTTCTGCAGGAAGAGGAGTTCGCCCTCTGGGGATTGCAGAAGCGGCTCGAGTTCCTCGAAGGCGTTGATGGCGAAGAGTTCGATGACCGGGACGAGGGCTCCGATCGACATGCCCTTGATGACCTGCATCTGATCGGGGAATCGGGTCTCTGCGGCGACGAGATAGGGGGTCAGCAGTTCTTGGAGCGTGATTGAGGAGACGCCGCGCCGTTCCAGGTACCGGTGGTAGAAGTCGATCGAGTTCTGGATCAGATCCTTCAGTTCGTGGCCGATCTGCTGTCCGCGCGCCATCCCATCGCCGGCGGCGCGAACGACCCTGATCTCACCCACTCCGATTCCTCCCTGGTGGCCGGCTCCGCGTAAGGGTACGCCAGCGCACCGTCGCTCATCGAGACCCACCTCGGCCCTCGGAGCATCGCGATCGCTGCCGTACGGATCCCACTCGGGACGCTCGTCGGAGCCGGATCCGTCCGGCCCGAAACGCTGAATGCCGGGGATTATCCAGTTTCGAAGCGGATTTGGCTAGATGCCTGCAGATGCCTCAGAGGCGCCGGCCTCGATAGCCCTGATGAACTCGCCCTTTCCCTCGACATAGGAGTAGACGTCGTTCGGGTGCTCATCGGCCAGCTGCCGCTTCAGGGCTTCGTAGCGAGCGGTGTCCTGGGGGTGGGCTCGCAGGTGGTCGCGGAAAGCTAGATGGCGGCGTTCCCATCCGCCGCCTGCCTCGCACAAGTGGGCGTGAAACTTGTTCGGGGACTCGGGCTCGTAGCCCTTCGCGAAGGCCTCGTGCTGGTCGCGGAGCGGGTCGATCTTGAAGGCGTACCCGATGGAAGTCAGCGCCTCGACGAAGGGCGCTCGGGGAACGATCGAGGCTACGGAAACCTGGATGTCGATGACGGATTTCGCTGCGAGTCCCGGGACGGAGGTGGAGCCGACGTGTTCGATGCGCAGCGCCAGATCGCCCAGCGCGGCTCGGATCGCGGTGGCTTCCTCCTCGAAGCGATCGGCCCACATCGGGTTCGCATCGGCGATCTCATAGTCGCGGGTGCGGCCGCGTGTCTCTCCGGGTCTCGCGCGCGAGCCGCGATAGCGAGCGACCGTCGAGAATCCTTCGAACAGAGCCAACTGCGCGGGATCGTCGCCGGCTGTGTCCTCGGGGTGCCATTGGACTCCGAGCATCCATCCGTCCCTTTCGGGATCGCTGAAGGCGCGCTCGATGGCTTCGACGAGGCCGTCGGGACTGCGGCCGCCGATCGAGAGCCCTTCACCCAGGCGGTCGACCCCTTGGTGGTGATGCGAGGAGCAGGACAACGAGTCGACTCCGATGGTTCCACGGAACCTCGTGCCGGGTTCGGCGGTGACTTCGTGGATCGTCTGCGTGTCCGCCACCGGCACCCCGTGCTCCAGGAGCCCGGGCATCCCCGGAAGGTGTTGGTGCAGTGTTCCGCCGAAAGCCACGTTCATGACCTGCATCCCCCGGCAGATGCAGAGCGCGGGAAGCCTCATGTGGTCGGCGGCCAGCAAGAGCGCTATCTCGAAGTCGTCGCGGTCCGGTTCGACGCCGTAGATGTGCTCGCTCTCGGCGGCTGCGCCGTAGCGGGAGGGATCGACGTCGCCTCCTCCCACCAGCATCAGTCCGTCGAACGGCTCGAGGATCTCCTCCGGGTCGCCGGGCTCGCCGGGGGAGATGATCGCGGTGCGCGCCCCGGCCTCGCGGAGCATCTCGATGTAGGGACCGGGGACCCCGTACCCGCCGTGGGGCCAGCGCGAAACCCTGTCTTCTCTCAGGTGGTAAGCCACGACGGCAACCAGTGGCCGGTAGCTCACGCCCGGTAGACCTCTCTTCGATGACCGACCTTCGCCACGGTGACTATCTCCGTCGCATCGTCGATCAGATACACGATCCGGTAGTCGCCGACCCGGATGCGATAGCCGTCCACACCCGTGAGTTTCTCGCATCCTGCCGGCCTGGGATCTTGGGCTAGGGAGTCGATCCTCGGGGCGATCCGGCGTTGCTGCTCCTTGGTGAGTTTGAGGAAGGCGCGCGCCGCAGCGCTTGAGAACTCGACCCGCATCGCTAGAGGTTGGTTTCCGCCTTGACCGCTTCCCAGGAGGTTCGAGCATCCGGGGACTCTTCGCGGCTCTCCTGCACGGCCAAGCGATCCTCGAGGTCCTCGAGGCGATCAAGGAGGGCCTGCCAGCCGGAGTACGACGTCATGAATCCCACCGGCCTGCCGTGCCTGAGCAGCAGAACGTCGCGTTCGGGCAAGTCGCGCACTAGCTCGTGCAACTTGATCTTGGCTTCGGACAATGGGACCAGGGTCTCCTTACTCATGACGCAGCTCCTGGGAGAGAGAGGATGCTCGAACCCTACCGAACTTTCGTACCTAAAGTCAAGACCCGATATCGGTACGGGTTAGGCGCGCCCCGCGACCTCGGCGAATCGGCTGAAGGTCTCGCGGCCCTTCTCGTTGTGCGCCGACATGTAGGCGCCGGCTTCCGACCGGACCTGATCGGCGGACTTGCCCCAGGTCTCGAGAAGGTCGGCCTCCTCGGCGAAGGCGTCGAGCCAAAGGTTCATCTCCGGTTCGTCGATCTCGAAGTGGAACTGGATGCCCCACGCGAGGTCACCGAAGCGGTAGGCCTGCAGTGGCACGAGGTCACCTGAGGCCAATGGCGTGGCTCCCTCGGGAAGATCGAACGTGTCCATGTGCCACTGGAAGACCATGTCTCCGTCGGAGTAGTGAGAGACGAGGCGATCCTCGGCTGCGGCAGCGGCGGGTCGAACGGGCTCGAACCCGACCTCGCGCGCCGGTGCCTTCCGCACCTGCGACCCAAGGGTCCAAGCCAGAACCTGGGCTCCGAAGCAGACCCCGAGAAGGGGTGTCGAGCCTTCGACCGCCTCGGCCATAAGGTTCCCGACGTCCTTGATGAAGGGCTGCTCGTCGGCATGCTCGACGTTGAAGGTGCTGCCGAATACGACGACGCCGGAGTGGTCCGCCAGCGAAGGCCGGTCGGAGCTCGCGTCTTGCGACTCCCAAACTACGACGTCCGCACCAGCATCGGAGAACGCCGAAGGAGCCACCCCGAAAGTCTCGTAAGGATCGCACTTGACGAACAAGACGGGCTTCATGACGCGCGAGTCTATCCGCCTAGCCGCGCTCGAAGTACCGGGCGAGCTCCCAGTCGGTGACGCATAGGTTGTCGAAGATGATCTGCTCCTGCTCGGCCGTGTTCAGCAGGTGCTCGAAGACGAAGTCTCCGAAGGCCTCTCGGGCCACGGTCGATGCCCGGAACGTTTCGATGGCTTCGTGCAACGACGTCGGCACGCGCGGCACGTCCTTGGCCTCGTACGCGTTGCCGTGGAAGATGTCCGGCGGCTCGATCTTGTTGGCTATGCCGTTCAGGCCACCGGCCAGGGTAGCCGCGAAAGCCAGGTAGGGATTGGCGTCGGCTCCCGGGATGCGGCATTCCACGCGGTTGCCCTTACCCTCGCCGACCACGCGGAACCCGCACGTGCGGTTGTCATGGCTCCAGACGATGGCGGTCGGCGCCCACGAGCCGAGCTGGTAGCGCTTGTACGAGTTTACGAACGGCGCGAACATCCACGACATCTCACGAGCGGTGGACATCAGCCCTCCGATGTACCAGCGGAATGTCTCGCTCATGTGGTTGGGCTGACCGGCATCCCACATCAAGGAGTCGGTTCCGCTGGGATCCCACAGCGAAGAGTGGATGTGGCACGAGGATCCCGCCTCGGCCATCGTCCACTTGGCCATGAACGTCGTCGCGACGCCGTTGCCGGCCGCGATCTCCTTCACGCCATGCTTGTACAGCACGTGGTTGTCGGCGCACTCCAGCGCCTCGGCGTAGGTGATGTTGATCTCGTGCTGGCCCTTGCCGAACTCGCCTTTGGAGAACTCCACCGGGATCCCGGCGCCGAGCATGCCGTTGCGGATCTGACGGATCACCCACTCGTCCTTGGTTGTCTGGAGCATGTGGTAGTCCATGATGTAGCTCGACGAGGGCCGCGCGTCGCGGTATCCGCGCTCGGCCAGGTCATCGAACGAGTCCTTGAACAGGTAGAACTCCAGCTCCGAGCCCATCTTCGAGACGTAGCCGGCCTGCGCGGCGCGCTCGAGCTGACGCTTCAAGATCGTGCGAGGGGCAACTTCGACGAGTTCCTTGGTCTCCTCGTCGTGGATGTCGCAGATGACCATGGCGGTCTTCTCGAGCCACGGACAGATCCGCAGCGTGGACATGTCCGGGACCATCATGAAGTCGCCGTAGCCGGTCTCCCAGCTCGCGTACTTGTACCCGGGCAGCGGTTCCATCTCCATGTCTATCGCCAGCAGGTATAGGCAGGCGTGCAGGCCCTCCTCGCCGAGGATCTCCTCCAGGAAGAAGTGGGGTACGACGCGCTTGCCCATGAACCGGCCCTGAAGGTCGGTGAACATGCAAAGGACGGTGTCGATCTCGCCCGACGAGGCGAGTTCTTCCAGCTGCTTCGCGTCGATCTTGCCCTGGGGATGCATCGCTCTACCTCCCACTTCAGATGGTCGGGGCGGGGGGCAACAGCCCCCCGCCCCCCTACAGCACCCCGCACCCGGTGTCCGTAGTGCGTTAACGCGGCGACGTGGAATCCGC
>JANPEZ010000040.1:0-3231 GCA_031423155.1 Actinomycetes bacterium | reverse complement strand
GGGAGCTGCAGGTCCTCTATTTGATCAGCGAGGGATTGTCGATGCGACAGGTAGCATCACGTCTAGTCATATCTCCTCGCACTGTGGTGACGCAAGTTGCCAAGCTGTACCGCAAGCTGGCGGTTCGGACCAGGGTGCAGGCGGTTGCCCGCGCGGCGTCCCTGGGGCTGATCGACCTTCGCTGAACTACCTATCGTGCGTCTGGTGCGAGGGTGTCTTCTCACCTAAGCTCATCCAGGACCCATGGCGATGAAGAAGGATCCTCCCGCGGACGCTGTGCCGAGCCCGAAACGCCGGCTCGGGGTGGTCGTCGTCGACCCCCTGCCCGTGGTGCGGGCGGGGCTGACCATGCTGATCGAGGACCGACCCGACATGGAGGTGCTGGCCGAGGCCGGCAGCGCAGACGAAGGACTCGAGGCGATCCAGAAACTCAGGCGCTCGAGGGTGGTCGTTCTCGTCGGGCTCGGTCTCTCTGGGGAACACGATGCCTTCTGGTTGATCCGCGCCATCCGCGAACGCTTCCCGTCTCACGCGATCCTGGGTTGCGGCGCGAACGCGGACTCCACGTCCATCTCACGCGCGCTCTTCGTGGGCGCCGACGGGTTCGTGGACAAGAACGTCGACCCGGTGGTGTTCCTGGGTTCTCTGCGCCGCGCCGCCGATCACGAGATGGTTCTCGCGGGTCCTGCACCGTCTGCGGTAGGACACATCGCGGACGGCATCGACCGGCGACGTGAGGTCGAGATCAAGCTGACCGAGCGCGAGCGCCAGGTCCTGGTGGTCGCGGCCGAAGGTCTGACGGCTCGAGAGATCGCCGTGCGTCTCGGTGTTCGCGAAAGAACCGTCACGACCCACCTGGCGAGGATCTACGGCAAGCTCGGAGTGGGCAGCCGCCTGGCCGCCATCCGCCTCGCGGCCCAGTCCGGGCTGGTCACGGTCGGCCGCCCGGAGTGACCTAGGCCCTGATGAACACAGCGCCGTTGGCTCCTTCGTAGACCTTCGTCCAACCCGGATCGACGCGGATAGCCGACAAGAGCCACCCGGATTGCTCCCGGCTCAGGACGACCGCGTCGACCTCGTACCTGTTCAAGATCGCCTGCCATCCGGGCCGGGCATTGGATGCGTTGAGGTACTCGTTCCAAACGCTCTCCGGATAGATCTCGATCCGTGAATCGACGAACACCTTGTCCTGTGGCAAGGCGAATTCGAACCAGGATCCCCAGACCTGCGAGACCCATACGTTGGCCCCGGGGTCCGTTACCGCCGCCGTCTCATCAACCAGGCGTTGCTCGGCCTGCCACAAGATCCTGGGAGCTCCGGTTTCGGGGTCGGTGCCTCTCCAGAAGGGCAGAACGAGTATCACAGCGACCAATAACGACCCCGCCACGACGAAGTTCAGGGGTCCGGACCCGGTCCTGGAGATCGGTTCTTCTCCAGGTGGAGCGGGTCGAAGGAGTCCGGCTGCCACGATAGGAGCGACCAGGCCCCACCAGACCACCCCTCGCACCGCGAACAGGGCCATGGTCAGGAAGAAACCAAGCTGGAGCAGGATCAACACGGATGTTCGCTCTCCCCTCCGTCCGAGGAGCCAAGCGATCACTGCCAGAGAAGGGAAGAGACCCAGGCCCGCGGCGTCGCGGATGGAGGTCGCTTGCCATTCTGAGATCACCTGAGTGACGGTGGGATCCGTCGCGATCTTCACGGCATAGGCCCAGACCCCAGGACCGAACGGTGTTAGGACGCTCGCACCCAGCGCGAGGATCGCCGCCTTCAGCGCCAGCAGGGACGTTGCCGGCTCGCTCCGGCGATCCTCCAACCAGGCGAGTAGCAGGATCGAAGGTCCAAGCACGAAACTGCCGTGCACGTTCGCCCAGATCGCGACGAGGGCAGGCACGAGCCAGAGCCTGCTGGGATGCTGATGACGGGTCGCCGAGATCCAGAGGGTCGCCGAGAACAACAGGACTCCCACTAGCTGGGGCCGCATAGCCAGGCTGGTGGAGGCCACCAGGTAACCGCCGATCGTCAGGAGGGCCGCCGACCAGGCACGCCGGGCCCCGCTCGCTCGGCATGCCAGATACAGCAGCCCGAACGTTCCGCCCGTGAGCGCGGCCCTCAGCAGCGCCACGCCGTTCCAGGATGCAACCCTGAAGAAGAGCGCGAACAGTACCTGTGCCCCCCACTGTTGGTTCACCCAGGGAAGCGCCTCGCCCGCGAAGCTGTAGCTATCGACCCTGGCGAACGAGCCCGCGAGGATCTCCCCCCCGGCCCTTATGTGATAGGCGAGGTCCACCGTGCCCATCCCCGTGGCCAGGGAGCCGATGACCGGGATGCTCACGGCGACGAAGGCCCAGGCTCCATCCGAGATGTGGAAAAACCTCCTAGCCACCTGGACCGGACCGGGGCTTCCCATCGACGCATGGTACGAAGTAACATGCTGGCCTGTTGGTAACAGGCTGCCTCCCCTGGGCACTGCGTACGTACAAGTACGTAGTTATCCTCAGGGAAACTCGGAATACCTTCCGAGAGGGGCATCTTCTACCGTACGAACAGGCGAAGTATCATTCGCCGGGCCTGCGGGCCCTCGCTGGTTGGGATCGAAGGGAGGTGCACATGTTCCTGAAGACCTACGTAGGCGTGACGACGTGGTGGAGTGATCTCCGCACGCGTGCCGCCGAAGAGAAGGGCGCCACAGCCGTTGAGTACGCGCTGATGGTCGCGCTCATCGCCGCGGTTATCATCGCTGCGGTTGCGCTGATCGGTACCAACGCCGAAGAAAAGTTCAACACGGTGGGTGAAGCTGTCGGCGGAGCATAAGCACGATCTGCATCAAACATACGGGCGGCCACACCGGCCGCTCACTCCCGAGTCGGGGGGAGTGAGGGGCCGGTGATAGCGTTCTCCGGAGACGTGGGGCTAGAAATAGGAGCAAGGATGAGACCAGGCACCGGTTCGAGGCTGAGGCGTGAGGACGGAGCTGCGGCGGTGGAGTTCGCCATCATCGTGAGCCTGCTCTTCGTCGTCATCTTCGGGATCATGGAGTACGGCGTCGCCTTCTTGCAGATGCAGAGCCTGCGCTCTGGGGCCCGCGAGGGCGCTCGGATAGCGGCGGTCAGGGGTACGACAGCGGAGGTGAACGCCGCGGTCGTTTTCGGTTCGGCCGGCGCCCGGCCTACCGGATATGGCGGCGCGCAGATCTCGGGCACATGTACAAGTGACCCGGTCACGTCCGGG
>JANPEZ010000039.1:0-6407 GCA_031423155.1 Actinomycetes bacterium | reverse complement strand
GTCCATGGGTGCCCATCGGCTGTAGTTGTGATGGTGGCCGTTCAAGACGACGTCGGCCCGGGCCGCATAGAGCAGGTCCCAGAAACCGTCCGAGCGCGCCAGATCGCCCGGGGTCGGTGTGGCCTGCCAGCCGAACCTCGGGTGATGCCAGTAGGCCAAGGTGCATGGGTAGGTGTCGTTCGGGTGGGCGACCAGGTCGGCGGCCAGCCAGTCGTACTGAGCGTTGTTCGGGCCACAAGACGTGGTCTTCGGGCACAGCTGCGAGTTCAACGCGATGACATGCCAGCCGTTCAGATCGAACGAGAAGTAGCCGGGCGAACTCGTCCGCTCAACGAAATAGGAGAAGAACCCGCCGGCGCCGGAGGTCATGTACTCGTGATTGCCCGGCACGGGAGCCGAGATAGGGGTCAAAGATCCGAAGTAGACGCCGTAGCGGCTCGTGAACTCGCTCGAGGATCCGGATTCGTACTGCGTATCGCCCAGGGGCAGGAATCGGTCGTAGCTTCCGGCGGCGATCTTGCTGGCTACCGCGTCGTAGCGGCAGAGCCTTCCCGTCGTAACCGGAGCGGTCGAGCACGCGATATCGCCGACCGCGGCGATCTTGACCGTGACGGCACCACGCGGACCCGCTGTTGCGCGCGTCCCCGAACCCGGCGAGACCACGCCCGCGAAGGCCGCTAGCGCGGCGACGGACGCGAAGGCGCGGCGAAGCATCCTTGATCCTCCAGCGGGCACGGCGTTCGGGGGTCCGAGCCTCCTCGAAGGTATCGGCACGTTGCTCCCAAGGTCAAGCGCCCATCTAGGCCATATCGGCGAAGGCCGCGGCCACTTCCTTGCGGATCCCGGTCACGAACGGGATCTCCTCTTTGGTATAGAGGCGGGCCTTGGCGTCGCGCAGGCGCCGGATGCAATCGACGAGGCGGTCGGCCTCGTCGGCCTCGAAGCAAAGGATCCACTCCCAGTCGCCCAGTCCGAACGCGCTGGTCGTGTTCGCCAGGATCTCGGGGAACTCGCGGCCCATGATGCCGTGCTCGGACAGCATGGCTCCGCGCTCCTCGCGCGGGAGCAGGTACCACTCGGGCGTGCGGACGAACGGGTAAACGCAGGCGTAGGCCTTGGGTGCCTCGCCGCGCGCGAAGGCGGGCGAGTGATCGGCCGTGAACTCGGCGGGTTTGACGACTCCCATGAACGTCCACGTCATCTCCAGCGCCCGGCCCGCCTTGGTCCGGCGGAACGCGGCCAGGGCGCTCTGCACGTCCTCGGGCTTGGGGGCGATCAGCCAAAGCATCAGGTCGGCGTCGGCGCGGAAGCCAACCGTCGAGTAGGTGCCGCGGACGGTGACGCTTCCCTCCCAGGACTTGAAGAGGTTCTCCACCTCTTGAGTGGCATCCGCCAGATCGTCGGGGGTGAAGGCGCGGAAGACGTCGGTCGCCTTGAACACCGGGTAGAGGGCGTAGATGGTCTCGGTCATCTCAGGTCTCCTTGTCGGCCAGGTACGCGAGCACCTGCTCGGCGGTCTCGCTCGCCTGGCGCACACAATCGGGGATCCCGACACCGCCGTAGGCCGAGCCGGTAACGAAGATACCTGCCGGCAGGGCATCGCGGATCCGCTTCACACGATCGAGGTGGCCGACCTCGTATTGCGGCATGGAGCGCACCCACCTGTGGAAAGCGGAGGCTTCCGGCTCGTCGGGAAGTTCGACGACGGCTGCAATGTGCTTAGCGCACGCCGCCAGGATGTCCTGGTCGGACTCTTCCAGGAGATCCTCTTCGCCTACCCCACCGATGTAGCAGCGCACCACCGCGCGCGTGCCGTACTCGGGCTCTGGCCACTTATTCGAGACCCAGGTGCTGGCGGTCATCGGTGCTTTGCCGCGCGGGACGACGAAACCGGTGCCGTCGGGCAGACGGTTGCGCGTCCCTTCAGGATAGACCATGAGCGCGACACCCGTTGAGGCGTAAGGGATCTCGTTCAAATGAGCGGCCGCCTCGGGGATCAGGTCGGCGGTCACGTAGGCGGGCGTGGCTAGGACGGCGGCCTCGAACTCGAAACGCTCGCTCCCGACGTAGAGGGCCGAACCGGCAACCTCACCGACCGGAGCGTTCAACCTGAGTCTGTCTCCCAGCTCGGAAGCGAGCCGGTCGGTCAGAACCGATGTCCCTCCACGTAGCTTCAAGAACATCGGGGAAGGATTGCCGGTGCGCGCGGCCGCCGCGTCACGCGTGGCGGCCTGCGAACCTCGGATCAGGCTTCCTTGGGTTCGCTCCCACTCTGCCAGTTCGGGGAAGGTTGCCTGAACCGAGAGCCGGTCCACATCGCCGGCGAACAGCCCGGCTAGCAAGGGACCCACCGACAGATCCGTGGCCTCGTCCCCGAGTCGACGCCTGAGCAGGGACCCGAGGGATTCGTCTTCCTTCGACTTCCTGGCCTTCTTGACCAGGTCCTGCGCTGCACGCATGCGACCAGAACGCGTAAGGCCCGGCCAGCGGAAGACATCACCGACATCACCGGGGATGCCGAACGCCGAGCCCTTCAGGAAGCGCTCAAGTCCGGCGTCGGTCCAAAGGAATGCGGTGCTGGCGCCGGGTGAAACGAGGTCGCTTCCGAGCCCAAGTTCCTTGCACAGATCGATCGCCCAAGGGCGGCGGGCAACGAAAGAGTCGGCGCCGGCTTCCAGCGTGAGTCCGCCGACTTCGATCGGGCGCAGTTTGCCGCCTGCCCGGTCAGAGGCTTCCAGCACGGTCACGTCTGCGCCGGCCGCGGACAACCTGTAACCGGTCGCAAGGCCGGCGATGCCGCCACCGACGATGACGACGCGACCGCTCATGCCGGAACTTCCTCCAGGTGATCTCGAACGACCTGCGCGAGCACGTCCAGGTACTGGGGATCCGCGTTGGGCATCCGGGTTCGTTCGAAGGCCAAGCCGGAGTCCTCTGCGATCTTGCGGGCCTCGATGTCCAGGTCGTAGAGGACCTCGAGGTGGTCCGCGACGAAGCCAGCGCTGCAGACGACGACCGCGCTGTGCCCGGCCGCGGCCAGTTCGACGATCACATCCTCGACGGGAGGACCCCACCAAGGGTCGGCCGTGCGCCCGGCGCTCTGCCAGGCGATCAGATGACGGTTCGCCAAGCCGAGCTTGCCCACGACCAGTTCGCCCGTGGTCTGCAACCCATCCCGGTAGCTGCACGAGTCCGCGCAATCGCACCGCAGGCAGCGCTGGGAACCGTCATCCAGAGTCCGGACCGGCAGCGAATGCGCCGAGAAGATCAAGGCAGCGCCGTCACGATCGGCTTGCGGCAGCCGTTCCAGGGCCTCGGCAACCCGCTCGGATAAGAAGTCGATGAACATCGGGTGATCGTGGTAGCTGCGGACGAAAGTGAGGTTCGGTCCGTCATCGCCTGCCGATTCCAGCGCGCGCGCGATGTAGGTCTCGACCGACATCGCAGACCAATGCGGTGCCATGACGATCCCCACGGCACGCTCGATACCGTCCGCGCGCATCCGCTCGATGCCCTCGGCGATGAACGGCTCGGAGTGCTTCATGCCCAGGTACGCGCGGAAGCCCGCGCCGTTGCCGGCGTTCAATCTCTCGACCATCCCCTCGGCCTGGGCGCGCGTCGTGTCGAGCAGAGGGAACGAGTTGCCGATCGCGGCGTAACGTCCCTTGAGTTCGGCAAGATGCTCGGGACTAGGCGCGCGGCCGCCGCGGATGTCCGTGTAGTAACGCTCGATGTCCCCGGGGCCGTCCGCGGTCCCGTAGGCCATGACCAACACACCGATCGTCACGTCGCCGCCCTTTCCGTTCTGAGGTGAACCAGATCGACCAGCTCTCGCAGCACGTCCGGAGACACGGTCTGCGGCACGCCGTGACCGAGGTTGAAGATGTGACCGTCGCGTCCTCCCGCGCGCGCGAGAACATCGGAGGCCTTGGCCTCGACCACCTCCCAGGGGGCCGAAAGGACCGCCGGATCTAGGTTGCCCTGCACGGCGCGATCGGCGCCGACGCGCGCCCAGCCTTCGTCCAAGGGCGTGCGCCAGTCGATACCCATCACGTCGCCGCCGGCGAACGACATCGCCTCGAGCAACTCGCCGGTGCCGGTGCCGAAGTGGATCACGGGAACGTCAAGATCTGAAAGACGAGAGAAGATGGTTGCGGTTGCGGGTAGGACGTAACGCTCGTAGTCCTGCTTGTCGAGGGAACCGACCCAGGAATCGAACAGCTGCAAAGCCTGCGCCCCCGCGGCTACCTGCGCGCGTAGATGCGGCACGACGATCGCTGCCAACGCGTCCATCAACGCGAACCACGTCGAGGTATCCGAATACATCAGCGCCTTCGTCTTGGCCTGATCGCGTGAGGGTCCTCCCTCGATCAGATACGACGCCAGGGTGAAGGGAGCACCGGCGAACCCGATCAGCGGGACGTGCAGCTCCTTGCGCAGGAGCCGCAGGGCCTCGAGCAGTTCGGGAACATCGGCCTCCGGCTCCAGGGGACGCAGGCGAGCGACGTCGGCGGCCGAGCGTAAGGGGTCGTCGATGACCGGCCCTCGTCCGGCCTCGATCCGAACGGGAACGCCCACGGCGGCCAGCGGGACCATGATGTCGCTGAAGACGATCGCCGCGTCCAGGTCCATCCGGCGCAGCGGTTGAAGCGATATCTCGACGACCGTCTCGGGGTCGCGGCAGGTGTCCAATATGTCCCGGTCCCCGCGCAGCTCCCGGTACTCGGGAAGATACCGACCGGCCTGCCGCATGAACCAGACGGGCGTGCGATCGACCGGTTCTCGCCGGCAGGCACGAAGGAATCGATCTCGGAAGGGATCGGGAATCACGCCCAGAAGGATACGAAAGCGGGAGGACAGGGATCCGAACCCTGGAGTGAGTTGCCCCACCAACGGTCTTCAAGATCCGTGCAGCTTCGGGCGCCCCAACACTACAGTTTCGGGCAATGCCGGGCGACCACTTCCTGAGCGGGAGGACAGGGATTCGAACCCTGGAGTGAGTTGCCCACCAACGGTTTTCAAGACGGTGTTGGCCTGGACCACCGCAGCCCTCAGGCGTGAGCGCAGTCACTCCAGCCCTTCCTCAAGACCGACGACTAGATCCAACAGGCCGACCGCTTCCCACGCCCGATTGCGCGTCGATTCGCCTAGACGCTCGAGCACGCCCGCCCGCTCGAGTTCGTTTATGCCGTTGGTGATGGCGGGTTTCGTTCGCTGGGTCGCCGCGACCGCCACCGGGACCGTCACCACGGGATGCGCCGGAAGGACGTCGATGATCGCCCACGCTGCAGCATCAGCGCGAGGGAGCGACTCCTCACGGAGTCGCGTCCGCCAACCTTCCTGCAACTCTGCTACCCGCTCGGAATAGCGAACCGCGAGATCCGCCGAACGAGCGGCCGCCACGGCGAACACCTCGAGCCATTCACCGACCCGATCCTGGCGGAACCGCTCCAGTCCGGCGATGTAGCGATCCTTCTCCCGCGCGAGCATCACGCTGATCGGCGGGACGAAGGCCGGCGCGAGACCTCGGCGACGGAGGACGACCTGGGAGAGCGCTCGACCGGTTCGGCCGTTGCCGTCTTCGAATGGATGGATCGTCTCGAACTGAGCGTGTGCGATCGCAGCTTGCACGAGCGGTGGGAGCGTCTCCTCAGCGCAGAACGCCGCAAGGTCATGCAGCAGTCGATCGACTTCCTCGAAGGGCGGCGGCACGAAGGCCGCACCGCACGGGTTGTAGTTGTTGCCTCCGATCCAGTTCTGCGTCTGGCGCACCCGCCCAGCAGCGGTTCGGTTCGGGGCATGGGCCATGAGCACCTCATGGATGTCCACGATGTCTTCAACGCGGATCTCACGTGTCGTCGATGCCTTCTCGATGGCCAACTGCATCGCGTCGATGTTCGCCAGGATCTCCGCCGCGTCCGATCCAACGCGGCGGCCCGAGTCCTGCTTGACTTCCGCTCGAGCGAGCGAGCGTGCATCGACCTGCATGCCCTCGACCTTGGAAGACGCGATCGATTCGGTGCGCAGCAGGAGTCGAGCGAGCGGAGCAAGTTCAGGGCCGGCGATCCGGTTCAGCGAAGCGATCGCCCGCTCCGCATCGGACACGACGCCGGCGCTCACTCCGGACAAGACGGGCTCGAATCCCGCGATCGGCTCGGGGATGAACGCCTCGTAAGCACAGGCTTTGCGGTAGCGAGCAGGGGCATACAGTGCGGGGTTGGCCTCCCAGGTTCTCGCAACGAATCTCCCGCGCATCCCCCGCTCCTTCGCGCCATTCTTGGTAAGGAAAGCTTAGCGCTTATCCTTTACCATGAGCCAGGACGAGTCAAGGAAACGGAGCCTCGAATGAGCGGGAGGACAGGGATTCGAACCCTGGAGTGAGTTGCCCCACCAACGGTTTTCAAGAC
>JANPEZ010000038.1:0-23381 GCA_031423155.1 Actinomycetes bacterium | reverse complement strand
CCGCTCCCCCGCCCGGGCCCCCGCGAGCACCCGGTCACGCTCCCTCAGGCCCTGGGCATCCCGCAGGCTTTCGCGGACCTGGTCCGTGTCGTCCCCTTCAACGATCTGGCTGAGGTAGAGCGAGCGCTCAACGAGAACGAGGGCAGGGTCGCCGGGATGATCGTCGAGCCGGCCATGATGAACTGCGGAGTGATCCTTCCCGACCCCGGATACCTGCAGGGCCTGAAGGATCTGCTCCACAAGCACGGTGCCTACTTGGCCTTCGACGAGGTCAAGACCGGCGCGACGGTTTCCTACGGCGGCGCCACGCAAGCCTTCGGAGTCATGCCCGACATCATCTGCCTTGCAAAGGCTATCGGCGGGGGACTTCCGTGCGGCGCGATCGGCGCGACCCAGGAGCTGTACCAGCCCGTAGTCGATGACGAATACGACATGGCCGGAACCTTCAACGGCAACCCGATGACGATGGTTGCTTCCAAGGTCTGTCTCACGGAGGTGCTGACGCGCGAGGTCTACCCTCGGCTAGACGCGATCCACGCTTACATGCAGGAGAACCTGACGAAGGTTATCGAGCAGCATTCGATCCCTGCGTACGTAACTGGGATCGGGGCTAAGGGGTCGGTCATCTACAGCGACAAGCCGGTCAAGGAGTACCGCGACGCAGTCGGTATCGACGAGCGGATCACCTACTTGGCCTGGCTCTTCCAGCAGAACCGCGGGGTCTTCAAGTCGCCCTGGACCAAGCAGGAGACCTGGACCCTGTCGATCGTCCACACCGAGGAAGACGCCGCCCGCTACGTCTCCAACTTCGAGGAATTCGCTACCGCGATCGGCGGTTAGGCTTGGGCTTCCTGTGCGAACGAGGGGCGTGAGATAGCCGATGGCAACTCCAGGGATCACCGACATAGACCTGGATCTGGTCGCTCAGATCATCACCCGCGAGGAAGAGGCGCTGGCGCCCAAGCACCGGCGCTCGATCGAGTACCAGAAGGAAGCTTCGCGCAGACTTCCTGGCGGGGTTTCGTCATCCTGGCAAACGGCGCCCCCGCATCCTCTTTACGTGGATCGCGGACTGGGCTCCAAGGTCTGGGACATAGACGGCAACGAGTACGTCGATATGCACAACGGCTATGGCGTGATGGTCACCGGCCACGCGCACCCGAAGATCGTGGAAGCCGTGCAGAAGCGCATCGCGCTGGGGTCTCATTTCGCCCAGCCCACCGAGGACGCCCTGATCGTCGCCGACAACCTTGCCGAACGTACCGGCCTGCCCTTCTGGCGTTTCAACAACAGCGGAACCGAGGCGACCTTGGACGCTTGCCGGCTGATGCGCGCCGCGACTGGACGCGAGTTGCTCATCAAGGTCGAGGGTATCTACCACGGCCACCACGACGCGCTCATGGTTAGCGTTTATCCGTACCCGGACGCGATGGGTCCGGCCGAGCGGCCTAACTCCGTCGCTCAGACGCCCGGCCTGCCACAGTCCTACGTGGAGCTCACTCGCGTCGCCCGATACAACGACGCCGGGTCGGTCCGCCGGATCTTCGAAGAGTTCGGCGATCAGATCGCCGGCATGATCATCGAGGCGGGTGTCACGAACCTGGGATTGCTGCTGCCCGAGCCCGGGTTCCTCCAGGAGATCAAGAACATCTGCCACGAGCACGGTGCGTTCCTGGCCTTCGACGAGGTAAAGACCGGTGTGACCCTGGCCTACGGTGGCGCGATCGAGGCCTTCGGCGTCACGCCGGACATCGCTTGTTTCGCCAAGGCGATGGGCGGGGGACTTCCGTGTGGGGCTATCGGTGGGGTCGAGGAACTCATGGGCCTAGTTGTTCGCCACAAGGTCGAACAGGTTGGAACCTTCAACGGCAATCCCTTGACGATGGCCGCAAGCCGCGCAGCACTGACTGAAGTCCTCACGCGGGATGCGTACACGCGCTTCGACGAGATCCACGACATCATCCGCGGAGGTTGCCAGGGCGTCATCGACGAGCATCGACTGCCGGCGCTCATCACGACCCTGGGGGCCAAGGGCGGTATCAACTACAGCGCAACGCCTCTGCGTGAGTACCGCGACGGCATCGGGATCGACGACCGGATCAGCTACGCGGCCTGGCTCTGGCAGCTGAACCGCGGGATCTTCAAGTCGCCCTGGGCCAAGTTCGAAAGCTGGACGATCAGCGTCGCGCACTCCGACGAGGACGCCCAGCGCTACGTCGACAACTTCGCAGGGTTCGCCGAGGCGCTCACGCGCGGGTGAGCCTGCCGCTCCAGGTCTCGATCGCCGACGCGCGACGCCTTGCCGTTCTCGGCCAGATGTTGTCCGCGCCGCGGCCTCGCTCGATCATGGAGGTGGTGACCGGACTCGGCGAGGTGCAGATGGACCCCGTGTCGGCGGTCGCCAGGACCGAGCATCTCGTCCTTCGGAGCCGGCTCGGCAAGCGCTTCAAGGTGGCGGACCTGGACCGGATGCTCTGGCAGGAAGGGTCCCTCTTCGAGTATTGGGCGCACATCGTGCCGACGGCCGACTTCGCGATCCACAAGGACGCGATGAAGCGATACCTCGCGGGTGGCGCTACCCGCCACAAGCAGACGCGAGATTGGCTGGGCGCGAACGCCTCCTTCCGCCGCTACGTGCTGCGCGAGCTGAAGCTGCGCGGCCCCCTTCGAACGCGTGACCTGGAAGACCGCACCCACGAGCACTGGCGAACCGGGGGATGGAACGACCAGGGCCGGTTCACCGGCATGATGCTCGAGATCCTCTGGGGCCGAGGCGAGGTCATGGTCGCCGGTCGCGACGGGGGCCAGCGGCTATGGGACCTCGCGGAGAGGGTGGTACCCGTAGCCGCGCCGCGGCTGCGGCCGACGGAGATCGCCCGCCGCGTCGTTGAAACGCAGTTGCATGCGGCGGGAGTCGTTCAGTCCGTGAGGCTGGGTATCGCGTGGCACCGTAAGCCCGAGGGCTGGGACCGGGCCCTCGCTTGGTTGGAGAAGGAAGGCGTCGCGGTTCCGGTCAGCATCGAGGGCTTCCCGGGGGCCTGGTACACCCATGCGGATCTGCTCGAGCGGCTGCGCGGGTTCCGCCCACGGACGGTGTTGCTCTCGCCCTTCGACGATCTCATCAGCGATCGCGCCCGAACGGAGCGGCTGTTCGACTTCCTCTACCGCATTGAGATCTACGTGCCGAGGGCCAAGCGGCAGTACGGCTACTACGTCCTGCCGATCCTGCACGGCGACCGCCTCATCGGCAGAGTGGACCCGTTCTTCGACCGCAAGAGCGGCGTCCTTCAGATCAACGGCGTCTGGGCCGAGGAGCGCGCCCCACGTGATGCCGGGCGGAAGGTCTTGACTGCGATAGAGGAGCTCGCCGCCTGGCTCGGTGCCTCGGACGTCGCCTTCACCCGCAACGTCCCTGCGATGTGGCGAGCTTCCCTGCGCTAGGTGGGATCCTGCCCAGGATGCAGGCCGCGCGGCCCTGCATAGAGCACCCGGGGCCTGTAGAGCTTGTTGGCTTCCTGCTGCTCGATCACGTGGGCGGAAAGACCCGCGATCCTCGCGCAGAGGAAGATCGGCGTGAAGAGCTCGATGGGGATGTCGAGCAGGGACAGGATCAGTCCGATCGGCAGGTCGGCGTTCGGGTGAAGTCCCTTCTCGCGGGCCATGACTTCTACGCAGCGGTCGTAGGTCTGAACGAGCTGCGCGGTCTCGGGCTTGCGGGCGGCGATCGAGTCAAGGTCGCCTCGCAGCAGGACGGCTCGAGGGTCGGGCCGGTTCATGTAGACGCGATGTCCGAACCCCATGATCCGTTCGCCTGCTTGCAGTTTTTCTTTCAGGTATGACTCGGCGCGTTGAGGTGCACCGATCTCGGAGAACATCCGCGCGGCCGCCTCGTTCGCGCCTCCGTGCAGCGGCCCCTTCAGCGAGGCGGCGGCGGCAACCATCGCAGCGTATATGTCGGCCAGCGAGGAGGCGACCACTCGGGCTGCCAGCGTCGAAGCTGCCATCTCGTGTTCGGCGTAGCAGGTGAGAACCCGGTCGAAGGTGGCAGCGGCGGCGGGGTCGGCATCGGCCCCCGGGATCATCGCCAGGAACCGCTCGGTGAACTGCTTGGAAGGGTCGGGTTCGGCCGGCGGCAGGCCTCGCGACATCCGAAAGCTGTTGACGGCGACGGCAGGTGCCTTGGCCAGGATCCTTACCGCCTTGTCGATGTTCGCCCCGCGCGAAGCGTCGGCAAGGACCTGCGGATCTTCGAACCCAGCGAGGGCGGACAGGCCCGTCCGCAACGCGTCCATCGGAGCGGTCTGCGGCGCAAGGGTTCCCAAGAGGGTGACGATCTCGGCCGGAAGCCGGCACTCGGAGGCCAGCGCGCTCTCGAACAGGGCGTGCCTGCCCGGTGTCGGTAACTCCCCGTGGATAAGCAGGTGCGCGACATCGGTGAATCCGACCGCGTCGGCCAGCTCGATCAGGTCGTAGCCGCGGATCAATATCTGTTCGGCCTCAAGGTCCAGGAACGAGATCTGGGTTCGCGCAGCGACGACGTCCTCGAGGCCCGGGGAGAAGCTCTCGTTCACGCGTCGTCCCGGGCGGCGTCGGCGTCGAGGGAGGCGTACTCGTCGTAGCGGATCAGGTCGTAAAGCTCCTCGCGGGGCTGCATCCGCCCGAGCCAACCTTGGGCCGAGCCCTCGCGGAGGAGGTCCTCGTAGAAGGCGCCGACTTGGAAGGCTGCGACGCGGGCCGCCGACACCGGGAAGATCACGATCTTGTAGCCGAGATCGGCGAGTTCGGCAGCCGTCAGCGCAGGGGACTTGCCGAACTCGGTCATGTTCGCCAAGAGAGGCGCCTCGACCGCTTCGGCGTAGGCCCGGAACTCATCGGCCGTTTCCAAAGCCTCCGGGAAGACGACGTCCGCGCCGGCTTCGACGTAGGCGCGGCCTCGAGCGACCGCATCGTCGAATCCGTTCACCGCCCTGGAGTCGGTCCGTGCGATCACGACGAGCTGACCGCGTGCAGCGCGGGCCGCCGACACCTTCTCGCACATCTGCTCGATGCTCGTGACCTGCTTGCCGTCCAGGTGTCCGCAGCGTTTTGGGTCCACTTGGTCCTCGATCTGGATGGCGGCGCACCTGGCGCCCTCCAGCTCTCGAACGGTGCGCATGACCATCAGGGCGGAGCCGAATCCGGTGTCCGCATCGACGATCAACGGCATGCGGGTGACGCGCACGATCTGCCGGGCCGCGCGCGCCAGTTCGTCGAGCGTGAACAAGCCGACGTCAGGCATACCCATCGACGCGCTGAACGCTGCGCCGGACAGGTAACCGGCGGCTGCGCCCGCGCGAAGGGCCAGCAGGGCGCTAAGTCCGTTGAAGACGCCCGGAGCCACGATGACCTCATTGCCGGCGAGCATCTCCCTCAAGCGCTTAGCCGGGTGGTCCCCCGGATCGGGTGTTAGCCAGACCATCTCAGCTCTCCTTCGTCATCGATGCGATCAGCCCGTCCACGCTATCGGCTGAGTCCAGTTCCCACGCGAGCGACGCGACGCGCCCGGACCGCTCGGCCTCCCAGAACGCGGCGACGTTCGTTTCGAACTTGGACCTCACCTCTTCGTCGGTCATAGGGTTGCGCGAGTGTCCTCGAGGGAACGCGACCTCCTTAGTGAAAGTGCTGCCGTCCGCCGTGGTCACGGTTATCCGGTTCGGGATACCGGCCGGATATCCCGATGTCAGGCCGGCGTCTTCTTCCAGGGCCACGCGCTCCCGCAGCATCGCCAGCGTCTCCGGGTCGCGGATGCGCGCGAGGTCGAAGGTTCGCATCGTCACTTCGCCGTCCATCAGTGCGGCGCAGACGATGTACTGCAGGGAGTGGTCGGCGGTCTCGCGGGTCTTGGGGTCCCACTTCTCCGGGTCCTTCGCGATGATCTCGAAACTAGCCTTGAACGTTTCGATCTTGACATGGTCGATGCTCCCGGGGTCGCCTAGCTCGTCGCGCAGCTGGAGGGCCGCGTCCACCGCGCTCTGGGCGTGGTATTCCACGGGCCAGAACTTGATGTAGGTGTCGAGCATCCTTCGGGGCGGTTCGCGGCGTTCCAGGGACACGAGGACTTCATCGTCGAAGCCGTTGCCGTCCAAGAGCTCCCGGAAGAATCCCATCTCGCCCTCGAACGGCTGATAGGGGCCGGTCATGCCGGCTTCGGCCATCAGGGTCGCGAACAGCGCGTTCCGCGCGGAGTTGGCCGCAGCCGCGCCCTTCCACATCGAGAGTTCTCCGGCCCGCGTCTGGCGCATGGAGGCGTGAGGGATCACCGCCAGGGAGATGGCGTCCTCGATGCGGTCGGCGGAAAGCCCGAGCATCCGTCCGGCTCCGCAGGCGACGCCGATCGCGATGTAGTTGACGTGGTCCCATCCATGCGAACGCAGGCTGGCCGCGTCGCAGAGGGTCACGCTGATCTCGTACGCGATGGCGATCGCCGTGAAGAGCTCACGGGGCGAGGAGCCCCGCCACTCTGCCAGCGCCATCAAAGGCGGGATCACGTCCGAGGGATGCAGCGGCTCGAGCGAAAGATAGGTGTCGTTGAAATCCAGATACCGGACGGCGACGCCGTTGGCGAACCCCGCCGCCTCGGGGGCGCAACGCCGGCCGGTTCCCCACAGGGTGGCGCCGCCGGCTAGTGGTAGCGCGCTCGCATACCTGCGCGCGGCGACGGGCGAGCCCTCCCCGAGGGCCGCCATGGCGACCCCGATGGAGTCGATGATCCTGCGCCTTGTCTCGTGAACCGTCTCGGCAGGCAGGTCCTCGAACGAGATGGCGGCCGCGTAGCTCGCGAACAGCCGGCTGTAGCGGTCGGACAAGCGTTCTCCTCGAGGGTGTGCGACGGCCCGCTCGTGACTCTACTATCCAGGCATGGCAGATCCGCTCGTCGGCGTCATCATGGGCTCGCGCTCCGACTGGGAAACGATGAAGCACGCGTGCGAGACCCTCGAAGAGCTCGGCGTCGCCTACGAGCAGCGCGTCGTCTCGGCCCATCGCACGCCCGATCTGCTGTTCGAGTACGCCTCGACGGCCGCCGATCGGGGTCTGCGCGTCATCATCGCCGGGGCGGGAGGAGCCGCGCACCTCCCGGGGATGACGGCTGCCAAGACCCACCTTCCCGTCCTGGGTGTTCCGGTCGAATCCAAGACGCTCAAGGGGATGGACTCGCTGCTTTCGATAGTGCAGATGCCGGCGGGCGTCCCGGTCGGGACGCTGGCTATCGGCCGATCGGGCGCGATCAACGCGGCCCTGCTCGCGGCATCGATAGTGGGACTGCAGGACGAGCAGATCCGCGAGCGGCTCGCGGCGTTCCGCTCAACCCAGACGGAGTCGGTCCTGGCCCATCCAGATCCCTCCTCCTGATGCTCGTAGCCATAGTAGGAGGAGGACAACTCGGCCTCATGCTCGCAGGGGCGGGCGAAGAGCTCGGGATACGTTGCCGGGTGCTCGATCCCTCACCGGACGCCCCAGCCGGAAGGCTCGCCGAACTCATCGTGGGCGCCTACGACGACCGAGATGCGCTCGGCCGCCTGGCCGATGGCGCCGATGTCCTTACCTACGAGTTCGAGAACGTTCCCGTCGAGGCAGCGCGATGGGTGGGCGAACTGGTTCGGGTCGAACCTGCGGCACGCGCGCTCGAAGTCGCCCAGGACCGGCTGGCCGAGAAGACCATGTTCGAGAACATCGGTCTTGCCGTACCGGCGTTCGTCTCCGTCGACTCGGTGGGGGAGCTGGTCCGAGGTCTGGCAAGCATCGGCGTCCCCGCGGTCTTGAAGACGCGACGGCTCGGGTACGACGGAAAGGGTCAGGTCGTGATCCGCGATGCCTTACTCGCCGAGGACGCCTGGCGCTCGGTCGGCGAGGTCCCTTGCATCCTCGAGGCTTTCGTCGGTTTCGAAAGGGAGCTATCGATCATCGCCGCTCGGTCCACCACGGGCGAGACGGTCTTCTATCCCTTGGTCGAGAACCACCATCGAGAAGGCATCCTGCGTCTCACACGAGCCCCCGCGCCCGGCATCACGGATGAACTTCGTTCCGCGGCCGAGTCCCACGCGAGCGCCCTGATGACCGAGCTCGGCTACGTCGGAGTGCTCGCGATCGAGCTATTCCAGACCCAGGAGGGCCTGCTGGGCAACGAGTTCGCTCCGCGCGTCCACAACTCGGGCCACTGGAGCATCGAGGGCGCCAAGACCAGCCAATTCGAGAACCATCTCCGTGCCATAGTCGGCATGCCCCTCGGTCCGGCGGCTGCCGTCGGATCATGCGCGATGCTCAACATCGTCGGCACCACGCCCGATCCCGCCGCGATCGCCGCTGTCCCCGGGGCCTATCTTCATCTCTACGGCAAGGAACCACGGCCCGGGCGTAAGCTCGGCCACGTGACCATCCTCGCCGAAGACGCCTCCGGTCTGGACGAGAGCATCGCCGCACTATCCGCCGCCGTAGAGGAGCGATGACGTGCCGTATCTGACCTGTCCGGACTGCATGGTTCCGCAGTCGGTCGCGGATGACTCGATCAAGTACCAGTGCCTCTCGTGCTTCTCCGAGATCGTGTTCGAAGCCTGCACCGAGTGCGGCTATCGTCAGTCGATAGCGGCGCGCTGGCAGACCGCTTTCTCCTGCGGCAGATGCGAGCAGAGGATGCCGATCTCGCGCACTCGCAGCTACGGATCCTCCACCCGAGCCAAGGATGTAGAGGGGACCGGCTACACGTACCCGAAGCTCTGATCGGGATCCGGCCCGGCTTTCTAGGGGTGGGTCGGCCGTCTCAACTCGATCCCGAAGTCGGAAACATTGGAGATAGAGGGATGGGCTATCCCGGCGGGGCCTTCCGCGAAGGCCTCTAGGACGTTCTGCGTGATCAGCACGGCTCTGGGGTCGCATGTACTCGCCTGGACCGGGGCCCCACAGGCGAGAAGTTTGTACCAGCCCTGGCTTGAGACATCGAATACGCCGGCGTCTGAGGCCGCCGTGTAGTACGTCATGTCGGCGTACCTGTTCACTCCACCGCATCTGAGTGGCGAGTGAGCCAGGATCTGCACGTTGTGCGGCGTGGGAGCGCCGGGATAGACGGCGTCGTATTCCATGTCCACGGCCCCCGGCAGGACAGACCCGTTCTCCAGGCCCGTCCCGGCGAAAACGAATGATGAGGGGTCGGAGACAACGAGGTCTGCGTGCACCGGGTTGCATCCGTACTGAGCGCCCGACAGAGCCGACTCTGGCTCGTTCAGCGGGGACTGGCGCCAGTTGACCGTGACCTCTGAGTTATCTACTCCGTAGTAGGGGTCTTCGAGCGCGTTCTTGTAACTGACGATCCTGCGATCCGGACCCAGGGTAGAGGGCTCGAATCGGATGTGCCTGTAGATGGCGTTCGCGCCCATGAACGCCAGGTTCACGCCTTGCGATCGGGCCCGCTCGGCTCCCCGGCGCATCGATGTGGACCAGTACTCATCGTGGTCGAGCGCAACGAGCGCGTTGTGTCGGGTGAGCATGCGGGGACGCTGGTGCAGATCGATATCGGTCCAGTAGGTGACGTCGAGACCGTCCTTCTCGACGAGAGAGATGAACGCAAGCTCGTGTAGGAGGCCCGCGAGTCCACGCCCGGAATACGGCCTGTCGAAAGAGACCACCCTCGACCTGGAATCGAAAGTGCCATCCGTTCCGAAGTACAGACTCGCTCCACCCCAGCGGTTGTAGGCCTGCCAGGTAGCTACCTCGTGCAGGATGACGAGGTCGGCGGTGCTGGAATCATCGCGTACGACGAGGGGCACGTACGCCTCGCCCCCTCTGCTGCTTACGAGCTGAAGTAGGTAGGTACCTTCGACCCAATCGGAGTCGATCGTCACCGATAGCGATGTTGCCCACGGAGCTTCGACCATATGAGTGTCGGGCGTGATCGTCGGCTCGGGCTGGTCGATACCGCTCACCTCGGGGGATGTCCAAACGAGGCGCCCGCCGAGTCCCTGGTAGTAACCGAGGCGGAAGGACTCGACGTAGAAGGTTCGGGCCTTGGTGTCGACGTAGAGCGTTACCGTGTCGCCCTGTTCCGCGCTCGCCACGCTCGCGTATCCGGAGATGCCCTTCGGCGCGTTTGGAGGGATCCGCCACGAGGAAGTTCCGGGTCGTTCGTTCTCGATGACGATCCATGGGTCGGGGGGTGGCGGTGCCTCGACGACGAAGCTCTCGGCCGAGGTCGCGCTTCCGTCCGGCGTCGACACGGTGATCGGGGCGGTGACGGCGCCGAGCGGCACGAGCGTGGCTATCTGCGCATCGGAGTCGACGGTGAACGAAGCTTCGACCTCGCCGAACGTGACCGAGACCGTCCCCGTGAACCCGGACCCGGTGATTAGGACCTGTGCCCCTTCGGGCCCCTGCAGCGGATCGAACCCCGTGATCGTCGGTGGGTTCGGGGCTGGATCGACGACGAAGGGCTCGGCACTGGTGAGAGTCTCGACCGGAGTATCGATCTCGATCGCTCCCGTAGTAGCCCCGGCCGGCACGGTCGCAGTGATCTGAGAATCGGAATCGACGATGTAGTTGCCGGCGCCGACGCTAGATCCCGCGAATCGGACATCCGTAGCATCCGAGAAACCGGACCCGGAGATCACCACGACAGAGCCCTCTAGACCATGAGTGGGATCGAACCCTGATATCGCTCCTTGCGCGGAGGCCGAATAGGTCTCCGCCACGAGGATCAGAATGGTCAGCGCGGTTACCCAACCAACCGGATGTCTCCGATCAAGGCCCTGTCGCAAACCCAAGCTCCCCGCGTTATCGGGGTGCATCTTCTTCGCACGTGAGTCTTGTAGTCAAGGTTGGCCGAGTGACACCAGCAGGACGATCGGTGGTGCGCCGGGCAGGATTCGAACCTGCGACCCGCGGATTAGAAGTCCGCCGCTCTGTCCCCTGAGCTACCGGCGCCGGTCAGGATGCTACCGCCGAAAGTCCCACATCCGAGCTCAGGGCCTACTTATGCTGCGGACGCTGGAGACGGACGAGGAGGGCGACATGGTCGGGGATATAGCTCAAACGACGACGACGGGTGCGTCGAGCGCGACGCTCCTCATCTATCTCGCCTACGTGGTATTCCTGTTCGCTTCGCAGTGGAGACTCTTCACGAAGGCCGGGCAGCCCGGATGGGCCGCGATAGTACCCATCTACGGCCTGATCGTGCTGCTCAAGATCGTCGGCCGGCCCTGGTGGTGGATCTTCCTGCTCTTCCTGATCATCCCGATATTCATCGTTCTCCACGACCTGTCGAAGAGCTTCGGCAAGGAGATCGGTTTCACCATCGGCCTGATCCTCCTAGGTATCGTCTTCTGGCCGATCCTTGCTTTCGGGTCGGCTACCTACCAGGGCCCCTCGGCCTCGGGCGGTGGCGGCATGGCAGTGCCCCCTCCGCCACCCATGCCTATCTAGAGGTGTCGCTGCTCCGTTCGGAGCGGGTGACGGGAATCGAACCCGCATAGCCAGCTTGGAAGGCTGGAACTCTGCCATTGAGCTACACCCGCAGAGCTTCAAGCATAGCGGCGTAGACTGCCCCGGCCATGGACGTCTCCTTTCGGATCGTCGACGTGTTCGCAGAGCGTCCCTTCTCGGGTAATCAGCTCTGCGTCGTGCCCGAGCCTCCCGAGGGGATGAGCACGGAGCAGATGCAGACGCTGGCCCAAGAGATCGGTTTCAGCGAATCGACGTTCGTGGAGCAGGCGAGCGGTGCCGGGTACCGGATGAGGATCTTCACGCCGGACTCGGAGCTCGCGTTCGCCGGACATCCGACGCTCGGCACTGCCTTCGTGCTTGCGAGCGAGGGTCGCGTCGACACCTCTGTGGTGCAGACGACCTCGGTGGGGCAGGTTCCCGTCGATGTTGACGTGGATAGAGGCTCCGCAACGATGACTCAGCTGCCGGCCGTCTTCGGCGAAGGGCCACAGGACATCGACCTCATCGCGCGCGGAGCAGGCCTTTCCGTTGAGGACCTTCATCCGGACCTTCCCGTTCAGGTCGTCTCGACCGGGGCACGGGCGTTGATCGTTCCGATCCGAGACGTCGAGACCCTACGCCGGGCCGAGCGAGGCGGGCGCTGGTGCGCCGAAGCCGCTGAACGATCCGGCGCCGACTGGATCTACCTGTTCGTGATCCGTGGTGATGGTGACGTCCTGGCTCGGATGTTCGACCCCAGCGGCGCGATAGGTGAAGATCCCGCGACCGGCTCGGCCGCAGGTCCTCTCGGCGCGTATCTGGCCGCCCGAGGACTTGCCGGCATGCCGGGCTCGGTCCTGATCAGCCAGGGCGAGCAGGTGAGCCGGCCAAGCCTCCTGCATGTGGAGGCCGACGCGGAGGGTTCGCGCGTGAGGGTCGGCGGCGGAGTTCGCATCGTCGGAGAGGGAACGTTCCGCGGCCTGTGAGCCGCCTCATTCGCAGATGACGGCCGGCGCCTCGACCTCGGTTATCGACGGATCGGTGCGCGTTGCGAAGATGCCGACGACCCGCACTTGATCCGGCACCATGTCACCGAGGTCGAAGACCTTCTCGTCGGTCTCGAAGACGTACCGGACCCCTTTCTGAGGCGACCCGAGGATGCACCGCAGCTGGATCGTCTGTTGACCGTCGTTGCGCAGGGTCAGATCGAAGCATGTAGTCGCGGTCGATCTACCGACACATTCGCCCGGGGCCACGACCCGGGAGAACACCCGCGTGGCATCGTCCTGGCTCGGAGGGCGGGCCGAAACGAGCAGGTAGATCGCCGTAAACAGGAGAAGCAGGACGGTGGTCACGCCCAAGAGACCGCCACGCGCAGGTGCTGGGGAGGGCTCCATCATCTCGAAGCTAGACGGCGTCGGCGGAGCGGTCAATGGGGATGTCCCCGCTAGGCTTGCCGGGTGTTCGGGTGGAGACGTGCATGGCGCCGTTCCCTCGTGGCGCTCGGCCCCCTCGCGCTCGCGGCGGCCTTGCTCCCTTCGGGGCCCAGCGATGCCGGCCGGGTATGGAGGCCGATGCCGCCCCCTGTGTTCGGTGCGCACCCTGACTCCTTCGACGCCTCGGCGGTTCAGACGCGCTGGCCCATAAAGCACGTGGTCTTCCTCATCAAGGAGAACCGGACCTTCGACAACATGTTCGGTAGGTATCCGGGGGCCGACGGAGCAACGACCGGGAGCGACCACGGTATCGAGAGGGCTTTGACCCGAACTCCCGACGTGCTCGAGCACGACATCCTGCATTGCTACAAGTGTGCGCGGGCTGCTTGGAACGAAGGACTGATGGACTCGTTCAGCTTCGACGAGTCGTCCGAGAAGTACGCCTACTCGCAGATGTGGCCCGAGGACGCGCCCAACTACTGGAGGTGGGCCAAGAAGTATGTCCTGGCCGACAACTTCTTCTCCTCGGCGGTCGGACCCTCGTTCCCGAATCACCTGTTCACGATCGCAGCGACGTCGGGCGGGGCGCATGACAACCCGGAGCAACCCAGGGCCCTGGTCGACGAACGCCAAAGGACCCTCGGTCTGTACAAGTCGTGGGGATGTGACTCCGTTCCTGGAAGCTTCGTCGACCTGGTCGACAGCGAGGGCGTCAAGACCCGGGTGCCACCCTGCCTCGATTTCGTCACCGAGGGCGACCTCCTAAGCGGCGCCGGGATCCCATGGGCCTACTACTCGGCCACCTCCCAGCAGAACGGGTACATCTGGTCGGCCTACGACGCGGTCGAACACGTGCGATCGGACCCGAAGGTCTGGAGGACGCACATGTTTCCCGTCGACAACCTGTTCGGCGACATCTCCGAGGGGCTGCTTCCTCCGGTCACCTGGGTGACCCCTCGTTTCGATGTCTCCGAGCATCCCGAGTACAGCTTCTGCGAAGGCGAGAACTGGACCACGCAGATGGTCAACGCGATCATGCAGGGTCCGCAGTGGCGCTCGACCGCGATCTTCATCACCTGGGATGACTACGGTGGGTTCTACGATCACGTCTCTCCGAGGCAGGTAGATCCGTTCGGGTTCGGGTTCAGGGTTCCGCTGCTCGTGATCAGCCCGTACGCGAAGCAGGGGTACATCGACAACACGCTAGGAGAGTTCTCCAGTGTCCTGAGATTCATCGAGGACAACTGGGGACTCACTCAGCTGACCGCGCGAGACGCGGCGGCCGACAACCTGAGCCAGGCTTTCGACTTCACTCAGGAACCACGCGAGCCGGAGCCGCTTGCCCTTCGCGCCTGTCCGGCCTCGTAGACTTGCCCGGAACGGGGCGTAGCGCAGCCTGGCTAGCGCGCGTGCTTTGGGAGCACGAGGTCGCGGGTTCGAGTCCCGCCGCCCCGACTTGAGAACGGTTCGCATGCTCGCGGTCGTGGGGGCCCTTTGGGCTTCTTCCGGGGTCTCGGCTGCGGGGGCGACGCATGCCGAGCTCTTGCCCAACCTCGTCACGATGCGTTTCGAGGACCTGCAGGTGGTGGTTTCGGCGGGAGTCAAGCGGCTGCGTTTCTCGAATACGGTCGGCAACCGGGGTCCCGGGGCCCTCGAGCTCTTCCCGGTTAAGGAGGACTGCGACGGCGACGGCGTCTACTCCGACGACCGGGCCGCCTACCAACGGCCGTTCATCGACACGGACGACGACGGGGTCTTCGACAGGGACGTGGATGCGCCGGGCGCTCCCGTGGCCGTCGGATGCTTCTTCTTTCACGGAGAGCATGATCACTGGCATCTCGAGGACTTCGCCAGGTATGAACTTCGGGTCAGAGTCAGTACCGGAGAGCGAGTGGCCCTCGCCAGGAAGGTTTCCTTCTGCGTCCGCGACAGCCTTGCTGCTTTCGATGTCCCCGGGCAACCGGCGACCGTCTATTACGGAGATTGCCATCGGTCCTCGACGACGGGCATGTCGGTGGGGTGGGCGGACATATATCAGGGCTCTCTGCCGGGTCAGTCGTTGAACGTCACTGGTCTGCCGGATGGGCGCTACTGCCTGGTTTCGACGGCCGACCCGCACGGTCGCCTATCGGAGACCGATCAGACCGACAACGTGCAGACGCTGCGCCTCCGGCTGCACGGGAACTCGGTTTCGACCGCCGGTCTGGCCTGCTAGGCGGGTCCTCGGCCGTACTTCGACATGGCGGCGATCAGCGCATCGTGAGGCAAGGCGTGAGCCGTGGCGCCTCCCTTGCCCGTCAACGTTTCCGCGGCGACCAGCGCGTTGAGGATCGCCTCCTCGACGGATTCGATCGCGGCCCAGAAGAGTTCACTGATGGCCTCATCGGGCAGCATCATCACGTCGACCGGCCGCAGGGAAGCGGCGTCGTCCTTGTAACTTGAGATCCGGCCTTTGTTCGCGGTTGAGAACGCGATGAACAGGTCCCCGCTGGAATGCTCGCCTCCACCGCCGACCCGGGCGATACCCAGGCCGGCGCGCTGCGCGAGCCGTTCGCACTGATGGGGCAGCAGTGGCGCGTCGGTCGCCAGCACGACGATGATCGAGCCCGCCCCCGAGATCGAAGGATCATAGGGCGAGGGGACCCGATCGATACCGATCTCCTTCCCGACGGGAACGCCTGCGATGGTTAGCCTCTCGCGGCGGCCGTAGTTGGCCTGAACCAGGGCGCCCACGGTCCAGCCACCGGTCACCCGCGAGGATGTGCCGGTTCCTGCCTTGAAGTCGTGGCAGATCATCGCGGTGCCGCCGCCGGTGTTTCCCTCGGCGACCGGGCCCGGACCTGCCCCCGCCAGCGCCGCGAAGACGTGCTCGCTCGTGACGTGGAACCCGTTGATGTCGTTCAACATGCCGTCCCAGGTCTCGCCCACAACGGGGAGGCTCCAGTACGAGCCGTGATCTGTGCGTCCGGCTATGTCCGACGCGACCAGGGCGTCGCGAACCGTTCCCACCGAGTGCGTGTTCGTTATCGCGATAGGTGTTGTGAGCTGGCCGGATTCTCGGACCCACTCGAGGCCCGTCAGCTCACCGTTGCCGTTCAGTCGGTGACAACCTGCGAAGACCGGCTGCGAGCCGATCCCTTCGTGTGGGATCACGACCGTGACACCTGTACGGACATCCTCGCCTTCGATCAAGGTGGTTGCTCCGACCGTGACTCCATCGACGTCGGTGATGGCGTTGAGCGGCCCGGGTGGGAGATCCCCGACGGCCAAACCGAGGTCGCGGTAGCGGGTCATCGCGCCGCAGACTACAGGTGACCTCCACCCTTCGATCCTGCCGGGCTACCGGCGGACGCCTTCGACCCATCGCCTCGGACCCTAGAGGAGCGCGTTCATCGCCTGAAGCCGATCATGCACGCGGCGGGCGAACTCCCGCAACGACTCTAACGACCGCGGCCCGTAGGCTGTCGGCATCGTGCGAGTGACCTCCGAGATAGCAGAGCTCGAGCCAAGCCGGATCAAGCAGATGCTCACCGGCTTGCCCGAGGCGCGCGGGTACCGTCTGCACGTCAAACCCTTGCGCTATCGGGAGCGTCCCCACCTCTCGGCGTGGACCGAGTTCGACACGAAGAGCATCACCCTTCAGGTGCCCGAGCCGTTCTACCCTTTCGGTGAGATCGTCCCCTACGCTGCCAAGCGCCGCCCCGGCGAAGGCATGCGCTTCATCTGGTTGACCGAAGGGATCACCTTCCGTACGGAGCGAGAGGTATTGAGGTTCCTTTACTGCCACGAGTGGATGCACTGGTACCTGAAGGAACGCTTGGGGCGCAAGTCATCTGCTGAGACGGCCTGTGACAGATTCGCGCTGAGGAATTACCGGCGTCGCAAAGTGACGGAAGAAGACGCCGAGGCTGCGCTGAAGCGCTAGGCCAGTTCCGAACCGATCGCACGCCGCAGGATCTGCACGAACTCACCGATGCGCGCGCTCTGCTTGTCGGCCCGATCCTTGTGGCGATGGAAGAGACCGGGGTCCAGTTCCTCGGTCACCAGGGCGTCCTGGAACCGGTCGGCCAGCCAGTCGATCATCGAGACCACAAGCTCCAGGTCGACGTCCTTGCGGATCTCGCCTCGTTCCATGCCGTACTCGACGAACTCCAAGGTTCCGTAGGGGTCCTCGGAGACGAGGAATCGGTTGATGTCTCGTTTCAGCTTCAGGTCGGTTCCGAAGTTGCCAACCAGGATCACGCGGTAGGGAACCCAGTCGTCGCGGATCAGATGCTCGGTGCGCTCGAGCCACCAGCCGAGGGTCTCGAAGAATCCTTTCTCCAGGACCTCGGTCGGCGCGTCGAGCCAGGCCGACTGGGAGGTCGCTGCCTTCTTGTAGGCCTCGAAGAACAGCCCAGCCTTGGAGCCGAAGTGCTGGAAGATCGAGCCCTTGGCGATCCCGAGCTCGGTCGCCACGTCCTCGACCCTCGCGCCCTGGAAGCCGTGCTCGGCGAAATTGCGCATGGCGCACTCGATGATGCGGTCCCGCTTGGCCTCCGTTCGGGTGCTACGGGGACGTGACTTGAGGTCATCCGCCATGAGCCGAATGGTACGCCGGTGGTGCTAGCGATGGCTATCGGTAGCCGGTTCAGTGGCTGACCCGGGGTCAGCGAAGAGCCGCAAGCGTCTCGTCGACCCGGGCGAGACCCTTCATCGTGTGCTCCATGTCGAAGCCGAACCCGAACCGGATGCCCTTGCCTAGGCCGAACATTTCGCCGGGCACCAGGAGCACGCTCTGCTCCCGGCGGATCTTGTCGATCAGCTCGGTGGAGCCGATCGGAAGGTCGTACTCGACGTAGGCGATCGCGCCGGCCTTGGGCCTCACATAAGAGAAGACGTCCGAGTGCCCGTCGATCCAGCCCTCCAGGGGAGGGAGCTGCGCGCGGATGATGCCGCGGGTCCGGGAGATGATGCGCTCACGGGCCGCCGGCTCCATGGCGACCGCGGCGAGCCTGTCGGAGATCAAGCCCGGTGTCAGCGTGGTGTAGTCGTGGCGGACCCAGAGGTCCTCTATGAATGCGGCCGGGCCTGCCGCCCAGCCGATCCGAAGGCCGGGCATCGCGAAGGCTTTGGACAACCCGCTCGTCACGACCACTTTGTCGTAGCGGCCGAAGAAGGTCGGGGAGGCCTCGTCGGTGTCCGCCTCGGCACCTCGGTAGATCTCGTCTGCGAGGATCCAAGCCCCGACGCGATCGGCCGCTGCCACGACCGCATCCATCTCGGCATCGGTCAAGACGTGGCCGGTCGGGTTGTTGGGGTTGCAGACCATGATGGCCTTGGTCTTAGGACCGACCGCAGTCCCGAGTTCGTCCAGATCCAGCGCCCACGTTCCCTCGCGCATCTTGAGCGAGAACACGTCCGTGCCCTCGCCGAAGTGACGCCCGAGGCCCCAGCCCTGCATGTAGTTCGGAACCATGAACGCCAGGCGGTCGCCCGGTTCGAGCAACGTCCAGAGCGCCAGCATGTTCGCTTCGGATCCGCCGTTGACCAGCGAGACGTTCCCGGCATCCGCGCCCGGGTACCAGGCGGCGATCCGCTCGCGGGTGATCTCCGAGCCCTCCGAGAGGGGATAGCCCAGCGAGGTCGCCAGCAGACCCGCGGAGTCGAGCTCCTCGCCGAGCATCTCCTCCAGGCGCAGAGGGGTTACGCCGCTCTCGGAAAGGTCGTACTCGACCAGGTGCCAGTAGGCCGACTGCATCCGTTCCATCGCGAAAAGGTCGATGTCCACCGCGCGCTCCTTGAGGTCGGAACGCGAGCGTATACCCGGTCCGCCGGGGCGGGGCAGACCCGCGGTCACACCATCTAGCTATAGGCTCCGCGACCATGAGCGGGGTACCGATCATCCGTGAGGACGAGGTGCGGGCCGTCCTGGACATGGCCTCGTGCATAGACGCGGTCGAGGCGGCGTTCGTCTCCTACTCCGGCGGTAGCGCCGAACTGCCCGGTGTCATCCATCTGGACGTGCCGGAATCGAAAGGCGAGATCCACGTGAAGGCGGGGCACCTTCACGGCGCTCCGTATTACGCGGTCAAGGTGGCGAGCGGCTTCTACGGCACCGACCCCGCCGCCTACGACGGGATGGTCGTGGTCTTCGATTCGCGCGACGGTTCGCCGGCCGCCTTCATCCTGGACAACGGGTTCATCACCGATCAGCGGACCGGAGCCGCCGGGGGAGTGGCGGCGCGTCACCTTGCGCCGCAGGAGGTTGGAACGGTCGCGGTGATAGGAACCGGGCTTCAAGCCCGGTATCAGCTCGACGCTCTTTCGGTGATCCGGCCGGGATTCTCTACGGTCCGCGTCTGGGGGCGTAATCCGGACAACGCGGCAATATGCATCGAAGACCTTCGGTCGCGAAACGGCCTCCAGGGTTGCAGGTACGAGGCTGCGTCTTCGGTGTCGGCCGCGGTCGAGGGGGCGGACGTTGTGATCACATGCACGGCATCGCGCGCGCCCCTGGTCTCGCTCGACATGTTGGCGCCCGGGGCCCACGTAACGGCCGTCGGTTCGGACGGCGAGGGCAAGCAAGAGCTGCATCCCGCAGTTCTGGCCGCGGCCGACATCCTGGCCGTCGACTCGAAGGACCAGTGCGCGCGACTTGGAGAGCTGCAACATGCGGTCGCCGGCATCGACTCGGTCGAGCTGGGTGAGATCGCCGGGGGACACGCCCCAGGTCGCGTGTCCGAAGGTCAGCTCACCGTCTGTGATCTGACCGGCGTCGGGGTGCAGGACGTAGCCGCCGCGAACCTGGTCATGAGCAGGTTGGGAACCGCCTGACCCTTCGCGGGTCTATCCGCGAAGCCCGAACCTTCGCAGGAGCTCCTCGTGTAACACCCCGTTGGAGGACAACACGCTGCCGCCGTGGAAGACCGGGCTTCCGTCGAGCGTCGTCATCCTTCCGCCCGCCTCCTCGAGGATGACCTTCAGCGGAGCGAAGTCCCAAAGGTTCAGCTCGGGTTCGATACAAACCTCGGCGGCGCCGCGAGCGACCAGCATGTGTCCCCAGAAGTCGCCGAAGCCGCGGGTTCGACCGGCCTGCCGAAGCACGGCCGCTACCCCCTCGAAGCCGGGCGAAAGCCAGGTGTCAAGGCCCGCGAACGTGAGCTGTGCGTCGGCGACGGCGTTCGTGCTGCTGACGCGGGCGGACCGGCCGTTGAAGGTCGCACCCTGACCTCGGATCGCGGCGTATCGCTCGCCCAGGGCCGGTGCCGACACGACGCCAAGGACCTGTTCCCCGTGTTCCTGCAGCGCGATCAGTGTGCCGAAGATAGGGATACCGCGGGCGAAGTTCTTGGTGGCGTCGATGGGATCCACGATCCAGACGCGACCGGGAGCCAGGGCGTCCCCGCCCTCTTCTTCGCCGAGGACCTGGTCGGAAGGGAAAGCCTCTGCGATCCGGGCGCGGACCATCGTTTCGATCTGAGTATCCGCCTGGGTGACAGGGGTCATGTCGGCTTTGATGCGCACGCGAACGTCCCCCTGGAAGATGCCCATCGCGATAACCGCGGCTTCGTCGGCGAGTTCGTTCGCGAAGGCGAGTTCGGCTTCGAGCACGCGGGCATGCTACCGGGCGTGCGGCCGGGGTCGCTCGGAGAGTTCTCCGGTAGCCTGGGCACATATGCAGACCACCGTTGAGAACACCGACAAGCACACCGTCAAACTAACCGTCGAGGTAACGCCCGAGGAGTTCGACGCGGACCTGGACAGGGCTTACAGGAGCATCGCGAACTCGGTGAAGATCCCCGGATTCCGCAAG
The DNA here is from genome assembly GCA_031423155.1 of Actinomycetes bacterium. Classification (GTDB taxonomy): domain Bacteria; phylum Actinomycetota; class UBA4738; order UBA4738; family HRBIN12; genus JANPEZ01. Next base: position 2,705 of record JANPEZ010000038.1, on the reverse strand, counting down.
GGGAAGGTGCCCAAGCAGATCATCGATGCGCAGGTCGGCCGCGATGTCGTGATGGAGGAGTTCTTGTCCGACGCCGTGCCCATCTACTTCCGCAACGCGGTCAGGGAAGAAGACCTCGCGCCCATCACGGAGCCTGACATCGACCTTCAGCAGGTCGAGGACGGCAAGCCCCTCATCTTCACGGCGGTAGTCGAAGTGAGGCCCCGCCTGGACCTAACCGACTACAAGGGCGTTGAAGTCACCAAGCCCGACACGTCGGTGACCGACGAAGAGGTCGCGGAATGGATCGACCGGATGCGCGATCGCTTCGCCGAACTGGAACCGGTCACGCGCAAGGCCGCCGCGGGCGACTTCGTGGTCGCGGACGTCTCCGCCAAGCTCGGGACGAAGGATCTCGAGGAGGCTACGCGCCCCGACTACCTCTACGGGATCGGGAGCGGCGAGTTCGGTCCCACGATGGACGCCGAGCTGATCGGCAAGGGAGCCGGCGACATCCTGAAGTTCTCCGAGGATCTGCCCGAGGGCTACGAGAACCCCGACAACCCAGCGAAGGCCGTCGACTTCCAGGTGTTGGTCAAGGAGGTAAAGGCCAAGAAACTCCCCGACGCCGACGACGAGTTCGCCAAGGCGTCCTCCGAGTTCGACACCCTGGAGGAGCTGAAGGTCGATCTGAAGGACAAGCTTCACGAGATCAAGGAACGCGAAACGGTGGCCGTACTCCGCGATCGCGTGCTCGCAGCATTGATCGACCGCGTCGATGTCGATCTCCCCGACTCCCTGATCGATGACGAGACCGAACATCGTGTCCACTCGGCGACCGATCGCGCGGCGCGCTCGGGTCTCACCCTGGATCAGGTTCTGGAAGCTCAAGGTTGGGACGAGGCTCGGTTCCGAGAGGACGCCCGCGACCATGCGGTCCGCGCGATCAAAGCCGATCTGGTCCTTGAGGGCGTCGCCAGGGCGGAGAAGCTCGAGGTTACGGCCGAAGAGATCGGCCAGGAGATAAACGCACTGGCGGGCGTCTACGGCCGAGACCCCAAAGATTTCGCCAAGACCCTCGACAAGAGCGGTCAGATCGTGACGCTTGCCGGGGATATAATCCGGACCAAGGCGCTCGATCTCCTCGTCGAGAACGCCGAAGTAACACCGGAAGCACCCGGCACTACCACAGAGACCCCCGATCCCGAGCCCGCGAGCGAGCCCGAGACTGAGCCTTCGGAGGAAGAGGCATGAGCGATATCCAGAACTACCTCGTACCCGTCGTCGTCGAGCAGACCAGCCGCGGCGAGCGTTCGTTCGACATCTACTCGCGGCTGCTGAAGGAGCGCATCGTCTTCCTCGGCACTCCGATCGACGACAACGTCGGCAACCTCGTCATGGCCCAGCTCTTGCACCTGGAGTCCGAGGACCCCGACAAGGACATCAACCTGTACATCAACTCACCCGGTGGGGTGATCACGTCGCTATTCGCGATCTACGACACGATGCAGTACATCAAGCCGGACGTCTCGACGATCGTGATGGGACAGGCCGCATCGGCAGCCGCGGTTCTCGCCCTCGCCGGCAGCCCCGGCAAGCGTTTCGCTCTGCCGCACTCTCGCATCCTGTTGCATCAGCCTCACGGTGGTGCAGAGGGCCAGGCGATCGACATCGAGATCCAGGCGCGCGAGATAACCCGTAACCGCGAGCTTCTCGACCGGCTCATCTCCCAGCACACCGGACAGCCGCTGGAAAGGGTCACGAAAGATACCGACAGGGACTTCATCTTGACGGCCGAAGAGGCGAAAGAATATGGAGCGATCGACGACATAATCACGAACCGCGGTATCACGGTGGAGCTTGCGTCCGCCACGACTTAGGTGGGCGTAAGATTCGGCGGTACCGATCCGGCGCAGTGCCGGATCGACGGAGAGGAAGGGCCACAGGGGCATGGCGAAGTTCGGTGATTCGGATCTGCTGAAGTGCTCCTTCTGCGGCAAGAGCCAGAAGCAGGTCAAGAAGCTCATCGCTGGACCCGGCGTCTACATCTGCGACGAGTGCATCGACCTCTGCAACGAGATCATCGAGGAAGAACTCTCCGAGACGACCGAGCTCAAGCTCGACGAACTCCCCAAGCCCCAGGAGATCTACGCGTTCCTCGACGAGTATGTGGTTGGTCAGGACAACGCCAAGAAGGTCCTGTCGGTTGCTGTCTACAACCACTACAAGCGCATCCAGGTCGGCACCAAGGACAACGAGGTCGAGCTGGCCAAGTCCAACATCATGCTGCTCGGCCCGACGGGTTGCGGCAAGACCCTCCTGGCGCAGACGCTCGCCAAGATGCTGAATGTGCCGTTCGCGATCGCCGATGCCACCGCGCTCACCGAGGCCGGCTACGTCGGCGAGGACGTCGAGAACATCCTGCTGAAGCTGATCCAGGCCGCCGACTACGACGTCAAGAAGGCCGAGACAGGGATCATCTACATAGACGAGGTCGACAAGATCGCCCGTAAGTCCGAGAACCCCTCGATCACCCGCGATGTCAGCGGCGAGGGAGTCCAGCAGGCGCTGCTGAAGATCCTGGAGGGGACCACGGCTTCCGTGCCACCACAGGGTGGCCGCAAGCACCCGCACCAGGAGTTCATCCAGATCGACACCACGAACATCTTGTTCATCTGTGGTGGCGCGTTTGCCGGGCTCGAGCAGATATATATATATATATATAT
>JANPEZ010000037.1:0-3511 GCA_031423155.1 Actinomycetes bacterium | reverse complement strand
CGGAGTCCAAGATCGCGAAGTTGAACCTGGACTCCGGATCCCAGTAGTCGCGCCCGCCCACCATCGCTCGGACGGCTCCGTTCCTGGGGTCGATGACCGTCATGGCCGCGAAAGGGTCGGAGGGATAGGGCAGGACGCTCTGCACGGCGCGCTCGGCATAGCCCTGCATCTTCGGGTCCAGGGTCGTGTTGATCCGCAGTCCGCCTTGATACAGCATGTCGAACCTTTGAGGACAGCCGGATCTAAGGGGTTTGTCCGGGGGACAGGGAGCCCCGAACGTGACCCGATCGAGCTGCCCGCTGGTCAGGAACCAACGGAATGCAAAGTCGAGGAAGTACGGCGCGGCGTATCGCTCCTCCTCTTCGCTCGGAGGGCGCAACCGGATATCAGAAGACAGTGCTCTGTCGTATCCGACCTGGGAGATCGAGCCGAGGTCTAGCATCTCGGTCAGCACTTCCTCGCGACGACCTGCAGCCTTCTTCGGATGTTGGAACGGGTCGTAGTCGGTAGGCGCCGCGATCTGTCCGGCTAGGAGTGCCGATTGGGCCAGCGTCAGGTCTGCGGCGTGCTCGGAGAAGAACCTCTTCGCTGCCGCTTCGATCCCGTAGGCGCCGGCCCCGAAGTACACGGTGTTGAGGTACTTGGCCAATATCTGGTCCTTAGAGAAGCGGTCCTCCATCTGCCAGGCGAGAGCGGCCTCGTCCACCTTTCTGTCGATCGTTTGAGCGCTCCCCACGTAGAGGTTCTTGACCAGCTGCTGAGTTATCGTCGAACCTCCTTCGACAACCTTGCCTTCCGTCGCGTCGATGTAGGCGGCGCGGAGCAGGGCTTTGAGGTCGATCCCGTGGTGGGAGTAGAAGCGCTTGTCCTCTATCGCGATGACGGCGTCTCGGACCGTCTCGGGGATCTCGGAGAAGGTAACCAGAACGCGGTCCTGCTCGGCGTGCAGCTGGGTGATCAAGGTTCCGTCCGCCGCGTAGACGAACGAGGTCTGAGGAAGTCTGATCGCCTTCGCCTGCTCCTCGGCTAGATCCGGCAGGTTGCAGGCGGCCATCGAGAAGGCGATCAGCGCGAGCCCAAGGGCTGTACCGCGATGTCGCTCCATACCCGGGCGATGATACCGGGGACCTGATCGACCACTGGTAGCATCGCGTGTCGCCGATGACATCCGACCCGCTCTCCTTACTCTCATCCGGCGCCGCCGAGATCGTCCCTGAAGGGGCGCTTGTCGAGAAGCTGGGATCAGCTCGGCCCCTTAGGGTCAAGCTCGGAGTCGACCCGAGCCGGCCCGACCTCACCCTCGGTCACGCGGTCGTCCTGAGGAAGCTGCGTCAGTTCCAAGATCTCGGGCATGTGGCGGTGCTCATCATCGGAGACTTCACGGCCCGCATCGGAGATCCCTCGGGCCGCTCGGATACCCGACCCATGCTCAAAGCCGAGGAGGTCCAGGCCAACGCTCGGACCTACCTCGAGCAAGCGGGAAAGGTCATCGACACCGCGGCCGCCGAGATCCACGGTAACGCGGAGTGGCTCGAAGGCATGGACATGGGCGAGTTGCTCCGGCTGTCCTCTACCGCAACCGTGGCTCAGATGCTTGAGCGCGAAGACTTCCGGGCGCGCTACAACCAGGGCCAGCCGATCAGCGTCGTCGAATTCCTCTATCCCTTGTTCCAGGGCTACGACTCCGTGGCGATCCGTGCCGATGTCGAGCTCGGAGGGACCGATCAGACGTTCAACCTGCTCATGGGTCGAGAGGTTCAAAGGGCCTACGGCCTCGAGCCGCAGCTGGTGTTGACGATGCCGCTGCTCGAGGGCACCGACGGGGTACGCAAGATGTCGAAGTCCCTGGACAACTACGTGGGGCTGACCGAGGCCCCCGAGGAGATGTTCGGCAAACTGATGAGCCTGCCGGACGCTCTGATCGTTCGCTATCTCACGCTGTGCACTGCGCTCGCACCCGGTGAGGTCTCCGATGTGCAGGCGGGCCTGGCCGACGGCAGCCTTCATGCGGGTGAGCAGAAACGGCGCATGGCCCGCGAGATCGTCGACATCTACCATGGCTCCGGCGCGGGCGAAGCCGCGGAGGGTCGTTTCGACCTCGTGCACAGGGACCGGGAGCTGCCCGAAGACGTTCCCGAGACCCAGATCCCAGCTGGGGCCATCAAGGACGGGAAGGTTTGGCTGCTCCGCCTGCTCGTAGCCACCGATCTGGCAGGGTCCAATGCGGATGCCCGCCGAAAGGTCGAGCAGGGCGGCGTGCGCCTGGACGGCCGGGTTCTGACCGATCCCCAGGCAGAGTTCGACCCCGCTGACCTGCGAGGAAAGGTCCTTCAAGTTGGCAGGCGCCGTTTCGTGCGGATCCCCGCGGAGGACTAGCCGCAACGGGCGGTTGACGGTTCGCACGCACGCACGTAACCTCTGCTGCAGCACGGCCCCTCGCTTGGTCCCCTTCTAAGGAGTCCGCAGCGGAGTCGCCGTGTCTAACTCGCACCTTGAGAACTGAACAGTGTGTCAAAAGCCAGTGCGTTTTCCCCGTCAGTGGAAGGCGCGGTTCGCCGTGTCTGAAAACTTGACGGAACGTACTAAATCCGAATCCGGAATGCAGCACCTCCGGGTCGGATCAGATGAAGCCGAGGGGCAGTGCCTGTCCCGGAGCGGACTCCAAACAAGAACCTGATCCGGCCTTCGGGCCGGCTACGGATCTCTACGGAGAGTTTGATCCTGGCTCAGGACGAACGCTGGCGGTGTGCCTAACACATGCAAGTCGAGCGAGAGCCGGTCGAGGGGTAACCCTTGACCGGGGAGAGCGGCGAACGGGTGAGTAACACGTGGGTAACCTGCCCCAGACACTGGGATAACACCGGGAAACCGGTGCTAATACCGGATACTCTCGGCGGATCGCATGATCTGCCGAGGAAAGCTCCGACGGTCTGGGATGGGCCCGCGGCCTATCAGCTTGTTGGTGGGGTAACGGCCTACCAAGGCTTCGACGGGTAGCTGGCGTGAGAGCGTGGCCAGCCACACTGGGACTGAGACACGGCCCAGACTCCTACGGGAGGCAGCAGTGGGGAATATTGCGCTAATGCGCGAAAGCGTGACGCAGCGACACCGCGTGGGGGATGAATGCCTTCGGGTTGTAAACCCCTTTCGACAGGGAAGAAGCTAACGTGACGGTACCTGTAGAAGAAGTCCCGGCTAACTACGTGCCAGCAGCCGCGGTAAGACGTAGGGGACGAGCGTTGTCCGGATTTATTGGGCGTAAAGCGCGCGCAGGCGGTTGCACAAGTCGGGTGTGAAAATCCGGGGCTCAACCCCGGACCTGCACCCGATACTGTGCGACTAGAGGTAGGTAGGGGAGATCGGAATTCCTGGTGTAGCGGTGAAATGCGCAGATATCAGGAGGAACACCGGTGGCGAAGGCGGATCTCTGGGCCTTACCTGACGCTCAGGCGCGAAAGCTAGGGGAGCGAACAGGATTAGATACCCTGGTAGTCCTAGCCGTAAACGTTGG
>JANPEZ010000036.1:0-16354 GCA_031423155.1 Actinomycetes bacterium | reverse complement strand
GGATGGCAGGCGGCTTGGCGACGCTTCACATCACTGGAAACGAACTACACCGAGGTCGCGCTCGGCGGTTCGAGCGGTTCGGCCGGTTCTGCTTCCCCCTCGAGCTGACGGACCGATAGCGCGCCGATCGACCCTCCGATCACTCCCCACGCCAGGGCCAGCAGGAACGTTCGAGGGAGCGAAGGACCCAACCGAAGTGTCCCGGAAGTCGCCCCAGCAACGTGGATCGTGATCCCGGCCCAGCGGGAACCGACGCCGGCGAGCAGGGCGAAGACGACTCCGGATGCTGCCCCAACGGCCGGCGCGCGAACAGGCCCCAGACCCCTTGCCGCCCAACGTCCCCCCATGAAGGTTGCGGCAGCCGGCACGGCCAGGAAGAACAGCCAGATAGCCGGAGTCCCGTGGGCCCGGAACGGCAACGCGCCAGGCGCCGGCGGCCGCTCATCCAGGTACAAGGAGGCGAAAGCGATCGCATCGGAGTGCACGAGCCTTCCGTAGCAAGCCATGTCGAGGCCCGCGCGAGGACCGTAGATCCCGTCACACGAACCCATCGAAACGGCCAGGATCGCGACCGACTGATTCGGCAGGGCGAGCAGATGATGTCCGGCAGCGACGACACCGAACGAACCCTGCCCCTGAAGCGACCTGACATACGCACCGCTTGCGTCAGGTCGCAGGCCCGCGAGCACCAAGGATCCGAACAGGGCGAGGCCTAGCGCAACGACGAACGCGCGCCAGCCTCCGGCGGCAAGACGCCAGGCGGCTTTGCCACGCACCGTCGCCGAGGACGCGAGGCCTCCTATGGCACCGACGATCGCCGCGAACGCCAGCGGGAGCGCGAACGCCTCCCAGTAGACCGGTCTGATACTCGCCTCGATCGTCGGGAACTCCAGCGTGGCCACCGAGGCACCCAGGCCGATCGGGATCGCGTATCCGATCGAGATGGCCGCTCCCCAAAGGGCCCGCCTTCGAGCGGAACCGCCGGCCCGGCCTGCCAGGGCCCTTGCACTGCGGAACAGCAGGTACCCCGCAACGCCGGTTCCCACGAGCAATGCGAAGTGCACCGAGTAGATGTAAGGCCCCCCGCCGGAACCATCGGGGATGTCGCTCACGACCGAGACCGCATTCCCGAAGAAGAATCGGATCCCCGCCCTGTGGAACGAGAGCAGGTAGAGCCAGCCGACCTTGATCCATGTCCACGGGCGATAAGCGCGTCCTGTGGCCAGGTACTCGCCGGCTCCGATGGCCAGGGCCGATCCGGACACCACCATGAACACGCCGAAGCCTCGGGCCAGGGCCGAGCCGAAGAGTCGCGCCGCCGCGCCGGGCCCCGAGCCGGCCGGCACGGGCTCGGTCACTTCAGGGCGTCCTGCACCAACTCGGCGACCTGGGTCGGCGTTCGCGCGACGCGAACGCCGGCGGCCTCGAGCGCCTCGGCCTTGGCGGCGGCCGTCCCCTTGGAACCGGTGACGATGGCGCCCGCGTGCCCCATCCGCTTGCCCGGCGGGGCCTCGAATCCGGCGATGTAGGCGACGACGGGTTTGTTCACATGTGCAGCGACGTACTCGGCCGCGCGTTCCTCGTCATCGCCGCCGATCTCGCCGGTCATGATCATGAGGTCGGTCTCGGGGTCTGCCTCGAAAGCCGCGAGCGACTCGATGAAGCCGATCCCATGGACGGGGTCTCCTCCCATCCCGATGCACGTCGATTGGCCGATGCCTTTGAGGGTCAGCTCGTGGACGATCTGATACACGAGCGTTCCCGAGCGACTGACGAACCCGACCCGTCCGGGCATGCAGACCTCCGGAGGGATGATCCCGACGTTGGCCTTGCCCGGCGAGATCACGCCGGGACAGTTCGGGCCGACCAGCATCGTCCCCGATCCTCGAAGGTAGGAGTGGACCTGGGCCATGTCGGTGACGGGGATGCCCTCGGTGATGCAGACGACCAAACCGATGCCCGCATCGACCGCTTCCAGGATCGACTCGGCCGCCGCCCTCGGAGGAACGAAGACCATCGAGGTGTTCGCGCCCCGTTCCCGAACGGCGTCCACGACGGTGTCGAAGACGGGGATCCCCTCGACGTCCTGCCCGCCCTTTCCGGGTGTAACTCCCGCTACTACTTGGGTCCCGTAGTCGCGGTTGCGCAGCGAGTGGAAGGTCCCCTCTTTGCCGGTCAGCCCTTGAACCACGAGCCGCGTGTCGGTTCCGACCAGAACGCTCACGCCGCATCCTTGGCTAGGCGAGCTGCCTGTTCGGCCGCTTCGAGCATGGTCGCGGCGGCAACTATCCGCGGATGGGCGGCCTCGGCCAGGATCCTGCGGCCCTCCTCGGCATTGGTTCCGTCGAGCCTGACCACTATCGGAACCGTGGCCTCGACCCGTTCGAGCGCTTCCAAGATCCCGCCGGCAACGAGGTCGCAGCGGGTGATCCCCCCGAAGATGTTGATCAACACGGCTTTGACCCCGGGATCGGACAGGATGACCTCCAATGACGTCGCCATCGTGTCGGCGCTGGCTCCTCCTCCGATGTCGAGGAAGTTCGCGGCGCGCGCGCCCGCCTGGGCGACCACGTCCAGCGTGGACATGACCAGACCCGCTCCGTTGCCGATGATCCCGACCTGGCCGTCGAGCTTGACGTACTGGAGCCCGGCTTCGTTGGCGCGCTTCTGAACGGGGTCGATGGGGAAGGCCGACTTCAGCTCCTCGGTAGCCGGGTGACGATACAGCGCGTTGTCGTCGATGGTGACCTTGGCGTCCAGCGCGACGACGCGTCCGTCGGACAGAAGAACGAGCGGGTTGATCTCGACCAGGGTGGCGTCCTCGGCGGCCAGGAAGGCGAACATCTTCCTCAGGACATCGCCCGCGGGTTCGCGCGCCGGGACCGGAAGCGTCCCGGTCAGTTCGCGCACGTGATACATGCGGAGCCCGAGCATCGGGTCGACGTGGACCCGGCGCAGCGCCTCGGGGCGCTCAACGGCCAGCGTCTCGATGTCCACTCCGCCTTCCGCGGTCATCATGAACAGGTAGTCGCCGCTGGAGCGATCGAGTAGAACGGAGGTGTAGTACTCCTCGGCGATAGGGAGAAGTTCCTCGCAGAGAACGCTCGTGACCTGGTGACCTTTGAAGTCCGAGCCGAGCATGCGGGCTGCTTCTGAGGCAGCGCGCTCGGGCGAGTCGCACACCACGACCCCGCCGCCCTTGCCACGGCCGCCGACCTGGACCTGGATCTTGACGACCGACTTGCCGCCGAGCTCGCTAGTGGCAATGGCCGCCTCCTCCGCCGACGTGACGACTATCCCGCGCGGAACGGCTATGCCGTGGGCGGCGAAGAGGTCTTTGCCCTGGTGCTCGTAGAGATCCATCTAGCTCAGTCGCCCAAGCGCTCGTGGAGCCACGCGGCGATGTCCGTCGTCGAGGCGCCGGGGGTGAAGATCTTCTCGACGCCGTCGGCCTCGAGTTTCGGGATGTCCGCAGCGGGAACGATGCCGCCTCCGAAGACGCAGATGTCGCCGGCACCCTTCTCGCGGAGCAGCTTCACCACGCGCGGGAACAGGGTCATGTGGGCGCCCGAGTGGCAGGACAACCCGACGGCGTCAGCATCCTCTTGGATGGCGGTCTCGGCGATCTGTTCGGGCGTCTGATGAAGGCCCGTATAGATGACCTCGAAACCGGCGTCTCGAAGGGCGCGCGCGACCACTTTGGCGCCCCGGTCGTGCCCGTCGAGACCCGGCTTGGCCACGATGATGCGGTGCTTGGTCTCGGCCATGCCGGGCAGTCTAACCAACGGTCAGGTTGCGCCCTCGGCCCCTCGCGTCGCGGGATCCCGTGAGACCGAACGTTCCGTGCGCGCGGAACGACCACTAGACTGCGCCGCATGCTCGAGGGGTACTGCTGGCCGCGGAGCGCACTCCCGGGGGATCCGGTCGCCCTGCACGTTTCCACCGACGCGGAGACCTTCGATGTCGAGGTCGCGCGCGAAGGCGCGGAGCGCGAAGTCCTCTGGAGGGCAACTGGTCTGGGCGGGCTCGAGCACCCGACGCCTGACGACGCTTCGAGCGCCGGCTGCAACTGGCCCTCGGCGCTCGAGGTCCCCGTCGGCATCGACTGGAGGTCCGGGTACTACTCTGTGACCCTGACCGCAGGCTCCGAGCGCGCCGACGCCTTCCTCGTGGTCAAGCCGGCGGCCGGCAAGGAGAGCCCGATCCTCCTCGTGCTTTCGACCGCGACCTGGGACGCCTACAACGACTGGGGAGGACCCTGCCTCTACACGGGCGGGACCACGGTCTCGCTGGAGCGGCCGATGGCCCGGGGCTTCCTGACCAAGCCCGAGCCGGCGCGCCGCAAGGCCCAGCCCACACCCGATCCCGAGGCCATGTACTTCATCGACTGGGCACGCGAGAACGGTCTTTCGGACTGGAGCGGTGGGGCCGGCTGGTTCAACTGGGAGATGCCTTTCCTGTCCTGGGCCGAACGCAACGGTTACTCGGTAGATGTCGCCGTCTCCGAGGATCTCCACTTCGACCCCGACCTGCTTCAGGGTCACCGTCTCTTCGTGTGCGCGGGTCACGACGAGTACTGGTCCTGGCAGATGCGCGACGGGCTCGACGCTTTCACGGCGACGGGCGGAAACGCTGCCATCTTCAGCGGCAACACCTGTTTCTGGCAGATCCGCTACGACTCCGAGCTTCGCACGCTCACGTCCTTCAAGTACAACGCCGATGCCGACCCCGTCATCGGCACTGCCGACGAGCGCTTCGTGACCAGCGCCTGGGTCGACCGCCGAATAGGCCGTCCGGAGTTCTCGACCATCGGGTTGTCGTTCTCGCGCGCCGGCTACGCGCGATACGGGAACGCGACCCCGCGCTCGTCTGGTGGATACACGGTTTGGCGCCCCGAGCACTGGGCGCTCGAAGGCACGGGGCTGATGTACGGCGACTCACTGGGCCAGAAGGACGCCATCGTCGGCTACGAGGTCGACGGCTGCGACCTGACCATGGATCAGGGCCGCCCCGTCCCGACCCACACCGATGGAGCGCCCGAGACCCTGCAGGTCCTGGCCAGCGCACCCGCTCACATATGGGCCCAGGACGAGCAGCCCTCCAGATACGTGAACGACCCCGGGGACCTCGAGTGCGTGGTCAAAGCGATATACGGCGAGAACTGGCAGGACCACGTCGATGAGTACCGCTTCACCCACGCGGTCCTCGGATGCTTCACCGTTCCGGGCGCCGGCACCATCTTCAACGCCGGATGCACCGACTGGGTCTGCGGACTATCGGACCCCGACGTCGACCGGATCACACGCAACGTCCTTGACCGGCTCAGCCTCTAGACTCGGCCGGCGATGGCCAAGAAGCGATTCCACTTCCGCCCCCCGGGTCTGAAACCGACGACGAAGATCGGCACGCTGGGTCCCTATCGCGGCCGCTTGGGTCTGGCGTGGGTCATCGCACCGATCGTCGCGGGCCTGTTCATCGTTATCGCCGGCTGGATCGCTCTGTCTCGCTAGCCGGGGATCTTGCGCAGAGGCGCGTACCCGAGCAGCACGCGCTTCTCGCCCGCGTCGGAGAACACGATCGTAGCCTCCGCGTCCGAGCCACCCCCACTGACTGTCAGGACCACGCCCTCACCCCACTTGTCGTGCATCACCGTGTCGCCGGGTGAGACGGCTGCGGGCTCTCTGCGAGCGACGCCGGCGGGCGCCGGCCTGTAGTCGGCCGAAGGCTGCCGCTCGGGCAATCCGACGACGCTGTACGAGCGCCCACCGCTACGAACCTTGCGAGAAGACCCTCCGCTCTCGCGCGAAACCAGCAGATGCTCGGGCACCTCGGACAGGAAGCGGGACGGCGGGTTGAACGAGGTCTGGCCGAAGAGCGTGCGGCTCCACGCGTGGCACAGGTACAGCCGCTCGCGAGCTCGAGTGATGCCCACGTATGCCAGGCGACGTTCCTCCTCGAGCTGAGCCGAGTCGCCCATCGAGCGGTAGTGGGGGAAGACCCCGTCCTCCATCCCGACCATGAATACGATCGGGAACTCCAGCCCTTTGGCTATGTGAAGCGTCATCAAGGTGACCGCCGAGTCCTCCTGGTCGTAGTCGTCCTGCTCGCCCACGAGCGCCAGCTGCTCGAGGAATTCCTCCAGTCCCGCCTGGGGCTCACGCTGGATCAGCTCCACGGCGACGCCGGCCAACTCCTGGAGGTTCTCGATGCGTCCTTGGGCCTCGACGGTTCTGTCGGCTTCCAGTTCGGCTAGATAGCCCGACTCCTGGGCTGCGAACTCGACCATGCGCTGAGGGCCGGTGCCCTCCGCGTACCGAGCCTGCAGAGTGGCCATGACCTGAGCGAAACCGGCCACGGCACCCTTGGCCCGCGCACCGAGAGTGTCGATCTCATCGACCCGCCGGCAGGCTTCGAGCACCGGGATGCCCTCCAACGCAGCGAATCCCTCTAGCGATGCCACCGTCGCGTCGCCGATCCCACGCTTCGGCGTGTTGATCGCCCGGCGCATCGAGATAACGTCCTGCGGGTTCACAAGTAGCCGCAGGTACGCCAACACGTCCTTGATCTCCTTGCGCTGATAGAACCTCACTCCCCCGAACACCTTGTAGGGCGTGCCCATCCGCATGAAGACGTCCTCCAGAACTCGCGACTGAGCGTTCGTGCGGTAGAAGACGGCAACGTCGCGGAAGCGGTAGCCCTCCTCGCCCGTCAAGCGCTCGAGCTCCTCGGCTATGAACATCGCCTCTTCGTGTTCGTCGTCGCCGCGGAAGTGCACCGTCAGCTCGCCGCTTTCGGACTCGGTCCAAAGGCTCTTCGGCTTGCGCTGCACGTTGTTTTTGATGAGCGCGTTCGCGATCTCCAGGATGTTCTGGGTCGAGCGGTAGTTCTGCTCCATGAGGAAGACGGCCGCGTCCGGATAGTCGCGTTCGAAGTCGAGGAGGTTCTTGATGGTCGCTCCTCGCCATGAATAGACACCCTGGTCGGCATCGCCGACGACGCACAGGTTGCGATGCTTGGCCGCGATGAGGTTGACCAACTCGTACTGGGCGCGGTTGGTGTCCTGGTACTCGTCGATCAAGACGTAGCGGAAACGCTCCTGATAGTGGGCCAGAACCTGCGGACGATCGCGGAAGAGCCGCACCGTCTCGCAGATCAGATCGTCGAAGTCCAGTGCACCGGCCTTGCGCTTGCGCGCCTCGTAGACGCCGTAGACCTTGGCCACTGTCTCCTCGAAGAAGTTGTCCGCAGCGGCCGCGAACTCGTCGGCCGACAGCACTTTGTCCTTGGCCCGGCCGATCGCGGCTGCCATCTGGCGCGCCGGGAACCTCTTCGGATCCAGGTCCAGGTCCTTCAGAACCTGCCCGATCAATCGCTCCGTATCGGAGTCGTCGTAGATCGAGAAGCTGCTCGGCAGACCGAGGTGCTCGTGCTCTCGCCGCAGGATCCGCGAGCAGGTCGAGTGGAAGGTCAAGATCCACATCCCCCCGGCGACGCGGCCCCCAACCAGCCCCTCCACCCGCTCGGCCATCTCCCTGGCGGCCTTGTTCGTGAAGGTGATCGCCAAGATCTCGAAGGGCGAGATCCCCTCCCCCCGGATCATGTGGGCGATCCTATGCGTGAGGGCCCTGGTCTTCCCTGAGCCCGCACCGGCCACTATGAGCACTGGCCCCTGCGTGTGGAGCACGGCCTCGGCCTGAACGGGATTGAGGCCATCGAGGAGGGAAACGGGGGTGCTCACGCACGAGATTGTAGGGCCCAGCGCCGACGAACCGGCCTGGAGACATGCTCAAGCCCCTTAAGATAAGTGCCGATGGCAGATTGACAGGCTGCGTTGCGTGCGTGCTGCGTGCGCGCTACCCTATGGCAACTAGTTTTGCGCCCGGAGTTTGTAAGAAGGGAAAGGGGTTCGGAATGAAGCGTTTCGGAATCGCGCTGGTGGTCTCGGCGGTCCTCGGACTGTTCGTGGCGGCGCCGGCATTCGCTGGGAGCACGTCCTGCTACCCGACCTGCGGTGATCCCGGTGCCGGCAGTCACGGCCGGACCATCACAGGCGACAACTGGTGCCCGGGCAGCACTGTTCAGATCTACGTCGACGGAGACTTCGTCGGTACGGCCAACGTCGGCACCGACGGAACGTTCACCTTCCGCCTGCCCGACAACATCGCTGATGGCACCCACCTGGTCGAGATCTTCGGCTTGGCCGCCGACTGCGAGACCAACACCAACGTTCCGATCACGGTCGTGTTAGGTGCTGGTGGGACGGCGTTCACAGGTGCGAACGTGTCGACGGGCATCCTCGTCTTGGGTGCGCTCTTGATCGTCGGCGCCGGAGCTCTCGTGGCCGGCCGTCGTCGCAAGAGCACCGCCGAGTAAGAAACTAGGAGCTGGGACCCACGGCAAGCGAAGCTGAAACCCCCAGCCGGGCGCAACCGAACTCCCACAGGAAGCCCGCCCTCAGGGCGGGCTTCCTGCTTCGTTGGGCCGGCATCCTGTGTCTGCTCGTCGCGACGGGACTCTCCGGGTACCTGGGTTGGATCCTCTTCGGCACCGGCCTGGAAACGCGGCGAGTGCAGCAGGAGCTGAGCCAAGACTTCCACGGCCGCGTCGGAACGAAGGATCCGAGTCAAGCTCCCGGACCGGACGAGGTCAGACTTCCGGGATCGGCCTACGCGCAGTTGTTGATCCCTCGACTCGGCCCGGACTGGAGCTTCATCGTCATCGAGGGAACGACCTTGGATGTCCTCACCAAGGGCCCGGGGCATTACGTCGATACGGCAGATCCGTGGGACGAGACCGGTCGCGTCGGGATCGCCGGTCACCGAACCACGTACCTTGCCCCGTTCTGGAACCTGGACAAGATGCAGGTCGGCGACACCATCACCCTGAGGACCGAATACGGCGTCTACGACTACGTCGTGAACAAGGTGTTCGTCGTGCCCACGACCGGGTCAGGGTCGGTGCTGGCCCAGACGGAGAAGCCGACGCTGGTCCTAACCACGTGTAACCCGAGATTCTCCTCCTCCCAGAGGCTGATAGTGACGGCGGATAGGGTCGAAGGCCCCTGACCAAAGCCACCCCGTAGGATGGGCGGACCTTGAGCCAGATCGTCCCCAGGCCGCCCAGGATCAGCGATCGCGACTTCCGTCGCGGTCATCGACGCCGCCGCAGGTCACACAGGCGACGGACCCACCTGGTGCGACGCATCGTCGTTGGCATAGGCATCGTTGTTCCGGTCATAGGGCTACTTTCGGTGCTCTCACTGATACCGGCGTCGAGCGCCAAGGGTCACCTGGAGGCCGGGAAGGACGCGCTCTCGAAGGCTCAGACCGCGCTCCTTGATGGAGATCTTGTCGAGGCGGCCGACGGATTCGAGGCCGCTCAGGCCGAGTTCGAGGCGGCGGCCTCCGCGGGCAACAACCCGCTCCTTCACATCCCCGCATTGCTGCCGTTGATAGGGCGTACGCCCGATGCCGTGAGAACGCTCTCCGATATCGGCGTGCGGCTTTCCAGTTCGGGTGCAAGCGTTACGAGAGCGATAGCGGCTCTGCCCGGCGGGCTGGATGCCTTGTCTCCACGAGACGGGCGCATCCCGGTCGAGACGCTTCAGGATCTGGGTCCTGTGATGGCCGAGGCCAGGGCGCAGTTCGAGCAGGCCGCCGTTCAGGCCGAGGGCCTGGCAACCACGCTTGTGCCTCACCAGGTCGTTGAAGCCGGAGACCTGCTCAGGGCCAAGCTGCGCCAAGCCCTGCCGATAGTGCGCTCCGCGGATGAACTGATCCGCAACCTGCCCGAGTTCGCGGGAGTGGACTCGCCCAAGCACTACTTCCTCGCTCCTCAGAACCCGACGGAGTTGCGCGGGACCGGCGGGCTGCTCAGCACTTACTCGATCCTGACGATCGACAACGGGCTGATCGACGTCGGTCCTTTCGAGGACGTGAAGAAGTTGCCCCTCATCTTCTCCGGTCAGGCCGAGTGGCCCTCCCCCGGACTGGAGGCCATCTACGGCAGCTTCAACTCGGCCGGGGACATCCGGTTCTCGAACATGACACCTGACGGCCCCACCGCCGCAGGGTTCATCGAGAACGTCTGGAACCAGACCCAGCCCGAGCCGATCGACGGGGTCATCTTCGTGGACGTTCAGACCCTCAGGTTCATGCTCTCCGCGACCGACGGCATAGAGATCAAGGGCGTGCCCTACCCCTTGAACGAGAAGAACGTCGTCGATTTCGTCTCCAAGGACGCCTACGACATAGTCTCCAGCGACAGGGATCGCCCGGACTTCCTCGGACTGGTTGGTCAGCTCGTCTTCGATCGGTTCCTCAAGCAGGCTCACGGCGACCGCGCGCTCCGAGCGTTGGTCCAAGCCAGCGGGGACGGCCACATCATCCTGAACGCGGTCGACCCAGCGCTTCAGGCGGCCTTCACGGCGGCCGGGATCACGGGGGCCCTGCCACCGACGACCGCCGGCGACCTGGTCGCCGTCAGCGTCAACAACATCGCGGGCAACAAGGTGGACTACTTCATCCACCGGCACCTCATCTACGACGTCCAGCTTCAGGCCGACGGGACCGCCGAGGCAACCCTGACTGTCTCGTTCGAGAACACCGCGCCCTCCGGGGCCGAACCGAGCTACGTCCTTGGACCGTTCGAGGGCAAGGAACTTCGCGCGTATGCCCTCGGACCCGGCGAGGCTCTGCAGCGAGCCGCGGTGCTGTGCGGAACGGGCTGCGAACTGCTCTCGGCGACCCGCGATGGCGAGCCGTTCGGCGTCTCGACCGGAGCCGAGGCCGGCTTCAGCGAATTCCGGGGCATCATGAGGATCCCGCCGCAGACCACCTACGAAGTCGTCTACAGATTCTCGCTCCCGTACGCATGGCAGGGCTCGAACTCGCTCGGCACCTACCACCTTTCGATCAAGGACCAGCCGACCATCGTGCCGACCACGGCCTCGATCCGGATACACGCGCCCGCGGGGATGTCCATCAGCTACACGACCGACGGCATGAAGATCGAGGGCGGATCACAGGCGACGTGGAGCGGTGACCTGACGGACATCACGACGTTCGACGTGAGGGTTCAGCGAGGGATCCTCGGCAGGGCCTGGTCCGATCTGAGCGACTTCCTGACCGAACCTGTGATCACGTTCGGCGGCTGAGACGCGCTACTCCCACTCGATGGTGCCGGGAGGCTTGCTGGTTACGTCGTAGGCGACCCGGTTGACGCCCGGAACCTCGCGGATGATCCGGTTCGAGATGGTGTCGAGCAGATCGTAGGGCAGGCGCGCCCAGTCCGCCGTCATCGCGTCTTCTGAAGTGACGGCGCGAACGATGACGGGATGTTCGTATGTCCGCGCGTCTCCCATGACTCCTACGCTTCTGACTTCGGCGAGCAGCACCGCGAAGGCCTGCCAGGTCTCGCGCTCCAAGCCGGCGCGCCGGATCTCTTCGCGGACGATGAGGTCGGCTGCCCTCAGGATGCTCAGGCGTTCAGCGGTGACCTCGCCCATGATCCTGACGGCCAGGCCCGGACCCGGGAAGGGTTGGCGCCCGACTATCTCCTCGGGAAGGCCCAGCTCGGCGCCTACGATGCGGACCTCGTCTTTGAAAAGGTCCCTCAGCGGTTCGACGAGATCGAAGTCCATGTCCTCGGGCAAACCGCCGACGTTGTGGTGGCTCTTGATGTTGGCGGCGGTGCGGGAGCCGGATTCGATCACGTCCGGATAGAGCGTTCCCTGAACCAGGTACTTCGCACCCGTGTGTTCTCGGGCTACCTCTTCGAATACGCGGATGAACTCCTCGCCTATCGCTTTACGTTTGGTCTCTGGGTCGGTGACTCCGGCGAGTTTGGCAAGGAACCGGTCGGCTGCCTTGACGTGCACGAGCGGCACCTGGAAGTGGCGGGCGAAGGTCTCCTCGACCTGGTCGGGCTCACCCTCGCGATTGAGACCGTGGTCGACGAAGACGCAGGTGAGTTGCTTACCGACGGCTCTGTGGACCAGCAATGCGGCGACAGCTGAATCGACTCCCCCGGACAACGCACACAGCACTTCAGCGTCACCCACCTGGGTGCGGATCGCGGCGACGCTTCTCTCGATGACGTTGGCGGGGGTCCAATCCGGCAGCAGCCCGCAGCCCTCGTAGAGGAAGCGCTTGAAAACGGCTTGGCCTTTGGGGGTGTGGGCGACCTCGGGGTGGAACTGGACGGCGAAGAGGCCGCGCTCTGGGTCCTCCATGGCGGCGACCGGGATCTGGTCGGTGTGGGCGGTGACTCGGAAACCCTCCGGCGCGCGCGTGACGGCGTCACCGTGCGACATCCAAACCTGTTCTTCGGGGGCGAGATCGGCAAGCAGAGCGCCTGGCGTGTCGAGCAGCAGCGTCGTGCGCCCGTACTCGCGCTGGCCGGTCGCCGCGACTTCTCCGTCGAGAGCCTGGGCCATGAGCTGGTGCCCGTAGCAGATGCCGAGTACAGGAACGCCGAGGTCGAAGAGCGCGGGGTCGACGCTCGGCGCGTCCGGCTCGTAGACCGACATAGGACCGCCCGACAAGATGATCCCGGCGGGGCGCTTGGCCTTCAGCTCGGCGACCGGCATGTCGTGGGCGACTATCTCGGAGTAGACGTGGCACTCACGGACCCGCCGAGCGATGAGCTGGGCGTACTGCGCCCCGAGGTCGACAACCAGGACCGGGCGCAGGGGGTTGGCCGTCTTCAGCGGCCCATCCCGACGTGCTGCTGGGTCTGGTAGGTCTTGCCTTCGGTCTTGATGGAAGGCGCGACCACCAGTTCGGCCTTCTGGAACTCCTTGACGTTGGCGTAACCGGTGGTCGCCATGGATGTCGCCAGCGCGCCGAAGAGGTTGAAGGTGCCGTCGTTCTCGTGGGCCGGGCCCGTCAGGATCTCCTGGAGTGAAGCGACCTGGTTCGTCTTGACCCGCGCGCCTCGCGGAAGGGTGGGATGGAAGGTTGCCATGCCCCAGTGGTAGCCGCGCCCGGGGGCCTCGTACGCGCGGGTAAGCGGGGAACCGATCATGACGGCGTCGGCCCCGCAGGCGATCGCTTTGGCTATGTCGCCTCCGGTGCGCATACCGCCGTCGGCGATGACGTGACAGTAGCGGCCGGTCTCGTGCTGGTGCTCCCGGCGGGCGGCGGCAGCATCGGCTATGGCGGTGGCCTGGGGAACGCCGACGCCGATAACGCCCCTAGTGGTGCAGGCGTTCCCGGGCCCGACGCCGACCAGGACGCCGGCGGCGCCGGTCCGCATCAGGTGAAGCGCGGTGGAGTACGAGGCGCAACCTCCGACGATCACGGGCAGGTCGAAGTTCGCGATGAACTTCTTGAGGTTGAGTGGCTCGGTGCGGGTGCTGACGTGCTCGGCCGAGACGACCGTTCCCTGGATCACGAGGATGTCGAGTTCGGCTTCGAGCACGAGCGGTGTGTACTCCAAGACGCGCTGAGGGGTGATGGATGCGCAGGAGACGACGCCGCCCTCTTTGATCTCCTTGATGCGCTTGACGATCAACTCGGGCTTGACGGGCTCTCGGTAGAGGTCCTGCATCTGGCGGGTGGCCTTCTCGTCGGGCAGGGAGGCGATCTCTTCGAAGATGGGGTCGGGGTCCTCGTACCGGGTCTGAAGGCCTTCGAGGTTGAGGCAGGCGAGGCCCCCGAGGCGGCCGATCTCGATGGCGGTGGCGGGCGAGACCCCGGCGTCCATCGCGCTGGCCATCATCGGGAGGGGGAACTTGAAGGCGTCGATCTGCCAGGAGATGTCCACGTCTTCGGGGTCGCGCGTGCGCCGCGACGGGACAATCGCTACTTCGTCGAATCCGTAGGCCCTGCGGGCCGTCTTGCCGATGCCGATCTCGATCTCCATGGCTTCTGCCCCTTTAGCGCTCCGGAAACACAGAACGCCCACCCGGCTCGGGGTGAGCGTGGAAGTGCCGCATGCCTCAGGTTACCACCGGGGGTGACCCGGCCGAGACGGACGCCGCGATCCGCTCGGCGACCACGACCGTCGGCAGGTTCGTCGTGGCCCGCGGAGTAGTGGGCATCAGGGAGGCGTCGGCGACCACCAGGCCGTCCACGCCTGCGACCCGACCACGAGCGTCCGTCACCGAACCCATCGCGCACGTTCCTACCGGGTGCCAGTAGTGGATGACGCCTTCGCGGATCGCCTCCCGAAGGTCCACCGGGCCCGGTTCGAGCTCTTCGGCGATCAAAGGCGCCATCGAGGGATCAGCCGCGAACGCCCGAGCGATCTGCACGCCCTCGAGGAGGGCCTCCAGGTCCGCGGGGTCCGCGAGCAAGGCGTGATCCAGCTCGGGAGGATCCGTCGGGTCGCTGCTGCGCAGTTTCAGCCGGCCCCTGGACTTCGGCGTCAGCAGGGCGGTGAAGATCGCGAGCCTGCCGTCGATCGCGGTCTCGGGGAAGACGTGCAGGTCGAACGGAGCTCCTTCGCTCCGGGAGGACGCGACCTTGGCCAGCGCCTGTTCGTCGGGGATGGGTCCAGAGAAGGCTCGGTTCCGCTCGGTGAGTTCCTCGGAGGGCTCGAAGAAGATCTCGAACCCGGGGTGGTCGTGAAGGTTGGCGCCTACCTGGGGTAGATCGACGACGACGTCGATACCGATCGCTCGAAGAGCGTCGGCGGGACCGATCCCCGATCGGAGCATGATCGCCGGAGAGCCGTAGGTTCCCGCGGTCAGTACGACCAAGTCGGCTCGGACCTCGAAGGGTCCTTTCGGGCCTAGGGCCGACACACCGACGGCGCGTCCTTTCTCGACGAGCACCCGATCCACGAGGACCTCGCCGATCACCGTGAGTTCCTCTCGACCGCGAACCGGGTCCAGATAGGCGAACGCGGTGTTCCACCGGATGCCGCCCGGACTGTTCGAGGCCTCGGCCCCAACGCCCGGCCCGGCGTCGAGAGACTCGAGGTCGTCGGCAACGGGGAGTCCCATCGCCGCTCCCGCCTGGATGAAAGCGCCGTGGAAGGGCACGATCTCGCTGTCTGACCATCCCCGGACCCGAAGCCGATCGGATACCGCTCGGAACGTGGGCAGCAGGTCGTCGGCAGCCCACCCTTGCAGTCCCAGGGCCGACCAGCCGTCGTAGTCGGCGCGGTGGCCCCAGCTCACCGTGCATCCGTTGTGAGAGGAGCAGCCACCGATCACCTTGGCGCGCTCGAACGCCAGGGTCCGGGCGCCGAGGTTGGTCGCGTAGCCCCAATCGTGCGACACCGGGATCGTGCGCGCGTCGGTGAGCTCGTCGGGCCAGGCGCCACCCTCGAAGGGGCCGTAGTCGGGACCGGCTTCGAGCAGCGTAACCGTGAGTCCTGCCTCCACGAGCCGCGCCGCGAGGACGCAGCCGGCGGTCCCGCCCCCGGCGACGACAGCGTCCGTCATCAGTCGATGTAGCCGAGGTCACGCAGGTGGGACTCGACCTCGGCGGACTCCTGGGCGCTTAGGTCCTCGCCGGTACGGGCCATGGACGTTCCGGAAAGCAGGTCGGCGAGGACCCCCTCCAGTCGCTCGACCTGCTCGGGGTATCGCGCCGCCACGTCCACGTGCTCGTCCGGCAGCTTCCAGAGCCAGCGGCCCTCGCCGGCGGCCTTCTTCACCAGCTTGAAGCCGCCGTCTCGGACGCTGACGAGCCAGTTCTCGGCGCCTATCTTGACCCCTACCGCCTCGCTGTAGCCGGGGAGGTCTTCTCCCTCGCCCGCGAACAGCGGCCGCAAGGACGAACCCGGCCCCTGCGAAGCGCGCGGATCCTCGACCCCCGCGAGATCGAGCAGCGTCGGGAACAGATCGATGTGGCGGACGGCGGTCCCGACGCGACCGGTCGAAGGCACACCCGGGCCGCTCAACACCAGCGGCACCTTCACCAGATCCTCGATCACATCGAAGCCGTGGCCCGAACGCTCACCGATCCAGCGGCTCACGGCCTTGCCCGGCAACTTTCGCGCCAGCTTCTTGGCTCGGTCCAGGCGGGGAACCTCGCCGTGATCTCCGGTAAGCGCCACTACCGTGTTGGGACCGGCCAGTTCGAGGATCCGAGGCAGTTTCAGCGCGTCGAGAGCCGAAAGAGCCTGCTCGTAGCCGTGAGCCCCGTAGCTGCGGCGGCGATACGAACGCGGCAAGTACCGAGGCCAGTGCAGTTCCCAAAGATGCAGGTAGAAGAACCAGGGCCTATCGCTCGGCAGTCCCGACATACGATCCTGCAGCGTCGCCCAGTACTTCTCGTCGTATAGAACCGCGTCCCGGTGGTTGAAGACGTCGAACCCTCGGTCCATCGCCTTCTGTTTGACGACCGGACCCGTGGCTTCGCCATGGGTGTGGTAGCCGTAGTCGCGCAGGATCTCGGCG
>JANPEZ010000035.1:0-4988 GCA_031423155.1 Actinomycetes bacterium | reverse complement strand
CGTCAGCCGATCTTCTTCTGGGCTTTGCCAGCCGAGTCCTGGATGCTTCCCTTGGCTTTTTGGATCGAACCCTTAGCCTGAAGACTCCGGTCCTTCGTCGCTTTCCCCACGGCCTTCTTGACCGTTCCGGCGGCCTTATTCGCCTTTCCCTTCACCTGCTTGGTCGTTCCCGTCATGGAGCACCTCCCAGTCGTCGTTCCGGCACATACCCAGCGTGTTCAAGCCAGCGCTAACGGATCCGCGGCCGTGACCACGAACTCCTCCACCCAGGCTCTGACGATCGCGTAGATCTCTTCCGGGGTCGCGGCGACGGCCTTCACCTGCTGCCCGCTCGGATCGAGCGTTCGAGTGATCCGCGCGCGGAACCCCTCGCGCGTGTTCCCCTCGATCCACAGGTGCACGATGAGTATCCCCGTGCGGTCCGTGTCGATGGGTTTCACTCGGTCAGTCTCGCCGGGGGGCGTCACCCCGTCGTTACAGGCCGGGTTCAGCCGAGGCCATCTACCAAGGCGCGAAGATCCGAGGACGGTTCAAGGCCCAGCTCTTCGCGCAGAAGCAGGCTGAAGGAACCGTACTCGCGCAGGGCTGCCGCGACGTTGCGTTCGGCCAGGTGTGCCTCTATGAGTGCGTGACGGGCGCTCTCGCGAAGCGGCTCGCCGGCCACCGCCGCGACTCCGGCCTGCACAGCTTGACCGAACCGCCCCTTCGCGGTCAGACGTCTGCAGAGCGCTTCGAGGGCGCGCAGGCGCAGTTGGTGGTAGGACTCGCGCTCCATAAGCACCCAGTCCTCGGTCCAATCCGGGAGGATGTCGGCCCCCAAGACCTCCTCGTTGACCTCGGCTATGTCGTCCAGTTCCTGCGCGGGATCGAGCACTCTGTGCGCGAGGGCCTCGCCCTCTCTGAGGTCAACAGCCACGATCGGAGCCAGTTCGATGTGATCGCTCGTGAGGGAGACCACCGGGTATGTGGCGGCTCGAAGCCGAAAAAGCGCCGAACGCAGGCTCCCTCGGGCACGAAGATCGGTCGAATCGCCCCAGAGGGAGCCTCCGACGTAAGTTCTCAGCACCGGTTGATCGTGTAAGGCCAAGAAGCAGATGAGCCTTTGAGCGTTCATGGGAAGGGGGACGTCCTTCGACTCCACGCTCAGACGGAAGCCGCCGAGCAGCCCGAGACGCACGGGTGTGGAGGACCCGGATGCGACGCTGGAGCTCAAGACCCGGTCATCTCCCTTCGGCTCCTAGGCGGGCGCGGAACGCTCTCGGAGAACACCTCATCCTACGGCGCGTCCGAGCATGGTTGGTCTCGGTGACGCTGCCGTAACGCTGTGTTGGAAGGCTAACCCTGTTTCGTCCGCCTAGCCACAGGAGGTTCCACATGAACCGAGGAATGGGATCCGGAGTGATGGGGTTCGGTGCGTTCCTTGCCGTCACCGGCGCCATCATGCGTTTCGCAGTTCACGTACGCACGACCGGTTTCAACATCAACGTTGCCGGGACGATCCTACTGATAGTCGGTATCGGACTGGTGCTGGTCGGGGTACTGGGTATGTTCCTGGGCGGCCGGAGCACCACCACGTCCCAGGAGAGCGTCCAGAACACCCCCGCAGGCCAGGTTCGCACTTCGGAGCAGGACGTTCGAAGCTCGCTGTGAGGCGGGACTCAGATCCGATCCCAGGGCCGCTTCGCCTAGCTCTGGGCCGATGAAAGAAGGGAACTCACATGCTCGCTGCCATAGGTAACGGTTTCGTTGGGATCCTCGTCGTTGTACTGATCGTCTCGGCGATCGTGTACTTCCTCAGGCGTGCATGACGGAACTTCGCCGGCCGAGATATCCGCTGGATAGGGAGTCGAGGCAAAGCCCTTGAGGAAGATCTTCATCATCGGGTACGTGATCATCGGCGCGATAGTGGCCTCGTCCAACAGCTACTTGTCACACTTGGATGGGCTGAAGCCGATCCTGTCAGCGGTGCTGGCTATCGCGCTTTGGCCGCTCGTCCTGTTCGGAGTCGGCCTGCATCTCAAGTGAATCCCGTCGTGCTTCATAGATCGTCGATGGGCGTTACCGTCTCCTCCGATGTTCGCCGTTCAACCGTGAGCCGGTCGGCATCCGCCGTGTCGAGCCGGGCACCCGTTACCTCGTGTCCGCAGGTGAAGGTTTGCACCTCGCGGCTGTCGGGCTGCTGCTCGCCGAAATCCACCTGGCGGAGCGTTCCCTCTCCGCACACTGGACATAGGTTATCGTCTTCATCAGACATCCCGACTCCTTTCATCCGCGGCGGATCGTTCCCAACCCGCACCGGCAGGCTACTACCGCTTCCATCCCTCGAGCCGGTTATCGTCCGTCGCGCTGCGCTAGGTACCGCGCGTTGAGCAGAGCGATGGCCCGCTCCTGTCGCGGATAGACCCCGCTTTCGAAGAAGCGCGAGCGCACGCCGCGCTGCGCCAGTTCGCAGACCATCCAGTCCTGTCTCGCGACCAGGTCGCGGAAATCCACGACCTCGCTCGGGTCGAAGCCCTCGGCCGCGATGGTCTCGGGCCGGAAGAGGAAGTAGCTGCGCACGATGGTTCGCTGGGGACCGGCAGGGTGGACGGTCACGGCGTTCACCGTCTCGGAGTGGTAGTTGATGATCAGGTTCGGCGACACGTATGCGCCGTAGAAGGTATGAGCGTCCTCGTCGGTCAGGCCGGAAAGCCTCGGAAGGCTCGACAGTCCGCTTTCGGTGAAAGACGTCAGGCCGTGTCCCATCGAGTTGCCGAGGGTCTGACCCTCCTCCTCGACCTCCCCGAAGCGATAGAGGGGCACGATCCTCACCAGCTCGGGGTGAACGCCGGGGCAGTGCAGGCATTCGTGGTAGTTCTCGACCACGATCTTCCAGTTCGCGGCGACGTCGTAGGTGCGCGTGGCGCCGATCCGAAGCTCGCCGAGTCCGTATCGCGCGAGCTCTACGGGCGAGTCCGGCATCCGCGCGAGAACTTCCTGCAACGGCGCGGCGCTCGCGTCCAGGTTCACGAACACGAGGCCGTCCCACTCGCCTAGGGGGATCGGCCACAGTCCGTGGGAGTCGCGATCCAACCCGTCGTCGGGGTCGACGTTGGGAGAGCCGAGCAGCCGTCCGTCCAGCCCGTAGGTCCAGGAGTGGTATGGGCAACGGATGGCGCCCTTGAGGGTGCCTTCCCCTTCGAGCAGCAGCGTGCCTCGATGTCGACAGGTGTTGGCGAACGCGCGCAGCACGCCGTCCTTGTCGCGGATGACGATCAGTTCCTCGCCCGCAACTTCGGCGGTGAAGTAGGAACCGGGTTCGCCCGCCGCTTCGCTCCGGCCAAGGCAGACCCACGAGGACGCGAACACCCTCTCCATGTCGGCGGCGTAGACGTCGGGCGAGTGATAGTCGCGGCCCGGCAGAGTGCGCCACGGAAAGGTGCCGATGTCTTCCGTCATCTCAGGTCTCCCGGTGTTCGAGGAGCGCATGCTATCCGAGCGTCGCGTTCAGTACTTGCCGTACAGCTCGCTGGCGGGATCGAAGAAGCCGCCGGCCGGCCTCGCGTGGGCGTGCCAGTGGTCGGGTATGCGCCGGCGTTCGCCGTCTATCCAGAAGCCTTCGTCTCCGTAGCGCTCGGCCGCGACGCGTTCCAGGTGCGCGAGCAGTCGGGCCTCTTCCGGATCCGCCGGCAGACCGTGCGAGCGCCAGACGATCATCGGCGTCGCGCAGACCATGCAGTCGGCGATCCAGACGTCCTCGTCCTCGTAGTGCCATGCCGTGATGCGCTCCGCCGAGCAGAGTAGGCAGTCCTCAGGGGGTTTGATAGCTGAACTCAGCGTGATCTCCGATCCGGACACCGTTGCGGTCGAACCATCCCTGGTTCATCTCCAGGGCCGCCGTGTAAGGCGCGGTGGCAGCGTACTTCTGGCACGGTTCCACGGGGCAGGGCTCCATGTCGATGATGTCGACGATCTTGCCCGAGTCGTCCCAGAACGCGATGGACAACGGGATCAGGGTGTCCTTCATCCAGAAGAAGCCCAAGGTCGATCCCTCGAACAGGAAGACCTCGCCCTCGTCGATTCCCAGGGTCTTCACGCCCATCAAGCCCTGGACGCGCTCGTCGGAGGTGTCGGCCACCCTCAAGGCGGCCGTTCGCACCGGGCCCGCCGAAGTGGTGAACACGACCCGACCGGGCGCCCCGGGGTCGTCCGAACCACATCCGGAGGCTGCGAGTGCGATGAAGGCGAGCACGATCGCGCGACGCATGCCCCTCATGGTCGCATGCAGCGGCAGGGTTCGAGCCCGGCCGGTTGCTATCATCGCTCCTGCGCTGGAGTAGCTCAGACGGCAGAGCACCTCCATGGTAAGGAGGGGGTCCGGGGTTCGATTCCCCGCTCCAGCTCTGGGGCGATGTGGCCGGTTCGATGCGGGGCCGAGTCCTCGCAGGTAGACTCGGGTTTCGAGCGAGGCGGCGTAGCTCAGAGGTAGAGCAAGCGGCTCATAATCGCTGTGTCGGTGGTTCGAGTCCACCCGCCGCTACCGACAGGGAAGTCGATAGAGAAGGAAGAGGAGATGGCTAAGCAGAAGTTCGAGCGGACCAAGCCCCACCTGAACATCGGCACCATCGGTCACATCGACCACGGCAAGACCACGCTCACGGCCGCCATCACCAAGCGTCAGGCCGACAAGGGCTTGGCAGACTTCACCCCCTTCGACCAGATCGACAAGGCCCCCGAGGAGCGCGAGCGAGGCATCACGATCGCCATCGCCCACGTGGAGTACCAAACGGCGAACCGGCACTACGCACACGTTGACTGTCCCGGGCACGCCGACTACGTCAAGAACATGATCACCGGCGCAGCCCAGTTGGACGCCGCGATCTTGGTCGTTTCCGCAGCCGACGGTCCCATGCCCCAGACCCGCGAGCACGTGCTGCTGGCCCGCCAGGTAGGGGTCCCTTACATCGTGGTCTTCTTGAACAAGGCCGACACGGTCGATGACCCCGAGC
>JANPEZ010000034.1:0-1517 GCA_031423155.1 Actinomycetes bacterium | reverse complement strand
TGGCGTCGGAGCGCGCGTCGTACATCACGGGGGCGACGCTGCCGGTGACGGGCGGGGCGGAGCTTCAGTCGCGGGCGGTTCGGTCCGAGGATCGTTAGGCACATCGGAAACCGCCCTGCTGACAAGCAGGCGGCCGTTTTCATCACGAAGGTTGGCGACACGAGGTGATATGGGCAAGGTCTACGAGAGCATCACACCGGAAGTCGCTGCCTGGATCCAGAAGCAACGGTTGTTCTTCGTGGCCACCGCGCCGCTCTCTTCCGATGGTCACGTGAACACATCACCGAAGGGGCTCGACTGCTTGCGCATCTCGAATCCTCGGGAGGTGGCCTATCTCGACGTGACGGGCAGCGGGGCCGAAACCATCGCCCACCTGCGAGAGAACGGGAGAATCGTCCTGATGTTCTGCGCATTCTCAGGCCCACCCAAGATCGTTCGCCTTCACGGCAGGGGGACCGTCGTCACCAAGAGCTCACCCGATTGGACGAGTTGGTGCAGCCGGTTCCCCGAACTTTCCGCCCCTCGCTCAGTGATCGTCGTCGATGTGTCACGAGTGAGCGACTCCTGTGGATACGGGGTTCCGAGAATGGAATTCATGGACGACCGCGACGCGCTGGACCACTGGGCCGCGAAAAAAGGAGCTGCAGCACTGCCGAAATATCGCCTCGACAGGAACCTGACGAGCATTGATGGCCTGGCAGCACTCGAAGAAGGTGAGGCCTGACGATTTTTCCAAGCGGGTCGAGCGGTTGATCCACGGTCCCTGGGGACCTGATTCCCCCGGCCGCGCCCTCGCCCCTGGTGCCCCACCGTAGATGAGATGACTCTCGTCACCGAAGGTGCGGGAAGTACCGATTGATTCCCCACTCCGGCACAAGGCGGCGGAGGGGCCGTGCTCGTCGAGGTCTCTAGCCGGAGTAGGGGCCCCGAGAGGCACGGTCTCCGGCTCGCAGCCTCCAGGTCCCGTCGAGGCGTGCTTGCACAACTATTGCGAATAGTTAGTGAGGCAGGATATCTTGAATCTCGATGGCAAAACCCGCGACTGAGCACTGGAGCGTCCCGATACCGTCCGACTTTGCGGAGGAGCTCGAATCCGTGATGCGAGAGGAGGGCTTCAATTCAAAGGCCGAATTCACCCGCGCAGCGCTTCGAGAAAAGCTCGAACGCTGTGCCCGCCGTCGCCTCGACGCGAGGCTTCTGGAGGCGATGGAGAGCCCTGTGTCGTCGAAGAGCAACAAGGAATTTTTTGCCGAGCTTCGTGAGAAGTTGAAAAGGGATGGGCGTCGCAAAGGGGGCGCGTGAAGCGCCGTCTACTGCGAACAACGCTGGCCGAGAGTGATACGTCCGAGATTGCGAACTACCTCGCGGACGAAGCCGGTCTCGAAACGGCGCTCCGGTTTCTCTCGTCACTCGAAGAGAGCTTCGAGCTTCTTCTCACGCACGCCGAAGCCGGCCGTGTGTACGTCGCCGGTGATGTGCGCCTCTCGGACCTTCGCGCTTGGCGCGTCGATCAATTC
>JANPEZ010000033.1:0-105036 GCA_031423155.1 Actinomycetes bacterium | reverse complement strand
GCCGGCCCCGCATGAGGAGGAACTGGAGCCTGCCGGATCGCACTACGGGGACATGGGCAAGTTATTCAGACAACCGTTCCTGCCGCAGACTATGACGGTCCTGGTCTACGGACTCGCTTGGGGTCTGGTGAACTGGGGCTTCATCGCGCTCCTGCCTTCGTTCCTTCAGGACGCCGGTTTCGGTGAAGGCGCGTCCAGCTTCCTGCTGTTTCTGTCGGCGCTCATCGCGATCCCGGGAACGATCCTCGTCGCCTACGCGTACGGCATGTGGAGCAGCCGGAAGTCGATGGTCGTCTATGCGG
Source organism: Actinomycetes bacterium (assembly GCA_031423155.1). Lineage (GTDB taxonomy): Bacteria > Actinomycetota > UBA4738 > UBA4738 > HRBIN12 > JANPEZ01. The sequence goes on along the minus strand of JANPEZ010000033.1, from coordinate 104,734 downwards.
GCGCAACAGCACTCTGCCTGATCGGATTCGCGGTGCTCAACCCGAACACGCCGGACACGAGCAAGGTCCTGATCGTCGCACTCTGCTCCCTGCTGTTCGTCGCCAGCGGCGGGGTCATCGCGATGCTCTCGCCCTACACCGCCGAGGTCTATCCGACCAGGCTGCGCGGGACCGGAAGCGGCCTTTCGGCGGGCAGCAGCAAGTTGGGCGGTCTGGCCGGTGCTGTTGGACTCGTGACGGGCGCTTTCGGGGTAGCGACGGGGATCCTCACTTCTTCCTTGATCGTCGCCGTTCCGATGGGGCTGGCTGCGGCGGTCATCGCGATCAAGGGCATGGAGACCAGGGGCAGACGACTTGAGGACATCGCCGAGGTGGCTCCCGCCCCAGAAGGTACCTCTGAGGTAGCGTCAGGGTCCGGAGGAAGAGCATGACCAACGCCAGACCAGATCCGGAAAGGACCTTCGACGCCGATGTGATCATCGTCGGCGGCGGTCCCGCGGGATCGGCCCTGGGAACCTTCCTTGCCCGCGACGGTCACAAGGTCATCATCATCGAGAAGGACATCCACCCGCGCGATCACGTCGGCGAATCGCTTACGCCCTCCACCAACCTGATCTTCGACAAGCTCGGGTTCTTGGACAAGATGAACGATGCCGGGTTCATCCACAAGCCCGGTACGGGATGGAACGGGCCCCGCTCGCCGCTTTGGAAGTTCGTTGAGATCTGGTTGTTCGAGTACCCGATACCCGGAGGACCCCAGCCGTTCACATACAACCTGGAGCGCGACGTCCTGGACACGATGCTCATCCGTCACGCTCACGAGAACGGCGCCAAGGTGTTGCAAGGGGTGAAGGTCGACCACGTGATCTTCGAGGGCGAACGCGCCGTGGGTGTGCGTGCGAGTGTTTCCGACGGCTGGGAGCGCGATCTGTACGCCAAGGTGGTCGTCGATGCGAGCGGGCGTCGCTGCATGATCGCGAACCAGCTGAAGATGAAGCACAAGGATCCGAACTTCAACCAGTTCTGCATCTACTCCTGGTTCGAGGGTGTCACGGAGCCGCCCGAGCGCTACAAGGGATTCACCCTCTTCTACTTCCTGGGTCTCAACCAGGGCTGGACATGGCACATCCCGCTGCGGAACGGCAGGACCTCTATGGGGGTCGTTCTGGACAAGGAGGACTTCCAGAAGTCGGGCAAGGAGCCCGAGGAGTTCTTCTACTCTCTCGTCGAACGGAACCGAACCTTCAAAGAGGCCATGAAGGACGCCGTGAGGGTCAGGCCCTGGTGGATCGAGGGCGATTACTCCTACAAGGTCGACCGACTCTCCGGACCCGGCTGGCTGTTGGTGGGGGATTCGGGCAGGTTCGTCGATCCGATCTTCTCCTCGGGTGTGGACGTTGCCTTGTTCTCCTCGCTCTACGCCTACGAGACGATCACCGAATCCCTCAAGACCGGCGACGACGGGGCGCCGTTCGCCGAGTACGGCAGGCGCGTCGCCGAGGGCGTCGACATCTGGTACGAACTGATCTCGACCTTCTACCGGCTGCAGAACCTGCTCACCCGGTACGCGACTAACCCGAAGTACCGCGAGCAGATAGTTCGAACCCTGCAGGGCAATCCCTACATCCCGGAGACGCAAGAGCGGGCTCGCAAGCTCCTGGCAGCGATGGCCGAGTCCTACGAAACGGTCATGAAGACGCCGGGCAACCTCCTTCGGCCCTGGGCCATGGACCCGGAGAAGGACGGGTCCCTCACGTGTCCGTCCTGTCTGGGTGTCGCAGACCTGTTCGCGGACGAGGACGTGTTCGTCTGCCGCCGCTGCGGGGCCAAGACCCCGGCGCGGGGGATGAAGCCGGTTCCGGCCCCCTGATGGAGATCGCCCGCCGCCGCGACGATCTCAGCGAGTGGCACGACCTGGTGCCGGCCGAGTGCGCCGACTGCGGATGTGAGCATTACGTCGCGAAGGACGATGCCGCGATCGTCTGGGAGCCCGGAAGGGCTTGGGGCGAGGCGTGCTCGGAGCGAGAGTGCCACTGCCATGTCGACCCTCTCATCGGCGTGCGGCGCTGACCCTCCGCGACGAGCTGCTTGCAGGGCATCGCAGTTGCCAGGACTTGCGATAAGAGCCTAGGATGGGCCCGATGGGCGAGGGGATCGGGTCGTGATCGCAGCCGACGTGGTCGAAGAGACCTTCGGTGTCGGCTTCCTGCTCTCTGCCTTCTTCTTCGGATTCCGACACGGCATCGACTGGGACCACATCGCAGCCATCACGGACATCACCAGCTCCCAGGAGAACAAGCGCGACGCGATGTTCTTCGGCACCGTCTACGCCTTGGGGCACGCGATGGTCGTGTTCATTGTCGGGCTGGGCGCGGTCCTGCTGGGTCAGCGACTGCCCGACAGCATCGACGGAGCTATGGAGCGGGTCGTCGGGGCCACGCTGATACTCCTGGCCGTCTACGTGTTCGTTGCCCTCATCCGGCACGGCAGGGAGTTCCGTCTCCGCAGTCGTTGGATGCTGATCTTCGCGGGCGTCCGCAAGCTCTACCGGCGGATCCGATCGAGCCGTGACCTCGGGCACGAAGACGAGCCGGTTCACATCCACGAGGGAGACGAGGCTTCGGTCGCGATACCCGTAGGAGGAGACATCTCGGTCGCGGATTGGCATCACGGCCACCACGGTCGGCCGGGGCATCATCACCATAGCCATCCCGAGCCGGACGAGGCGTTCATGAACTACGGGCGCGGGACCGCGTTCGTCGTCGGGATGATCCACGGAGTTGGTGCCGAGACGCCTACTCAGCTCGTCCTGTTCCTGACCGTAGCCGGGGTCGGGGGCAAGGGGGCCGGGATCTTGGGTCTGGGCGCATTCATCCTCGGTCTGCTGGGCTCCAATTCGCTGATCACGTTCGGTTCGTCCGTAGGTTTCCTCAAAGCCTCGGAGAACTGGGGCGTCTACGTGACGATCGCCGTTCTGACCGCCGTGTTCAGCCTGATCGTCGGCGTCTTGTTCATGTTCGGCGCCGGCAGCGTGCTGCCGGCGGTATTCGGAGGCTAGCCCGCAGCCTTCGAGCAATCAGAACAAAGACCCGTGATCGCGAAGTGCGTCAGGTCGGCCTCGAATCCGTGGTGGCGGCGTATGAGGACCTGAAGCGCGTCTGCCTCCTCCAGAGACAGCGCGTCGTCGCTGCCGCACCTGGAGCACGTGAGGTGAACGTGCTCGGCCTCTTCGGAGCGGTGGTACTCGGCACCGGACTCCAGGTGCGAGTGTTGCAGCACCCCGACTTCTTCCAGCAGCGAGAGGGTTCGGTAGACCGTCGAGGCGTTGACTCCGGGCATCTCACCTTGGATCTTGCGGGCGATGATGGTCGGGGAGATATGGCCGTTCGTTCGCATGACCTCGGCGACTATCGCCCTGCGCTGTGGGGTCATGCGCAGGCCTCGCTCGCGCAGCAATCCCATGACTCCGGCGTTGTTGTGGACCACTGTTTCGAGTGCTCTTTCCATGGCCACCGATGCTAGCAGGGACTTGCAGGTGCAAGACCTCTTGCAGGAGGCAGCGTCAGAAGGGGGGTTCCAGGCCCAGTGACCTGGCAGCCCACGGGAGGGCGGTGCGAGCCTGCATCAGCTGCATCTGGCGCACGTGGGGTGCATCCGGGATCGGAGGCCGGCCCGCATGAGAGCACAGATATCCAGCCAGCAGGGCGGCCATCTCCGTTAGGCCGGGCGTGTCGAGGCTCAGCATCTCCTCGGGAGCCGGGCCTCCTTCTGCATGAAGGCTCGGCAGCCAGCAGGCGATCTCGAACAGAGGCGATCCGATGCAGGCCCAGTTCCAATCGACGAAGATCGCCCGTCCGCCTCGTATGCAGAGATTGTCGCTGCGAACGTCCATATGCAGGAGGGAATCGCCCTCGATGTCAGCTCGCAGGGAAGCCTCTTCCATGATCGGGATGGCGGCGCGGAGCCAATCCCGATCGCAGAGGCCCAGGGCCAGGAATGGTTCGGGGTCCTCCGCGAGATCGCGCCAGACCCCGCGTAGGGACAGCGCGGTGCTATCTATCGCGATGATCTCCTCAGGCGGCTCGGTCTGATGGATACGGCTCAGACCCTCGAGCACGGCAGCGATATGCGCCGACTCCCACGGAGGGGGCCAGTGGCCGTCGGAGAGGTCCTCCAATACCAGGACGGGGCGCTCTCCGTCGTCGTGCCAGCCCAGCATCTCGGGCATGAAGTCGCTGCCACGCATCTTGGTGTAGATGAGGTGCTCGTCCCTGACCCAGGCAACCGACTCCAGGGTCGCACCCACCTTGACGAAAGCGCGCGAGCCGTCGGCTAGCTCGACGTGCCAGCGAGCGGCGGCAGTCTGTCCACTCCGAGAGGCGGCTCGCCAGGCCGCCGGCTCGGCTTTCAGTGCTCGCCGGACTCGGATCACGTCGGCTTCGTCGGGCACCGCCATGGGTCGGAGCCTACCTCGGCGCCGGTAGCATCTGGGCCATGACGGTCATGGTTACAGGCGCCTCGGGCGTCATAGGACGAGCGGCGATCCCGGCCCTCGTTGCTCGTGACCCGGAGGTGCGCGCCTACGTCCGTCGCTACGATGCCGCCGAAGAGCTTCGAAGACTCGGCGCCAAGGTCGCGGTCGGCCGAGCCGACGATGTGGAAGCCTTGACCGAGACCCTCTACGGCGCATTCACTCTGATCCACCTCACCGGCGGGGTAGACCAAGCCGATGACGGCGCGATCATCGACGCGAACCTGCGCTCGGTGAAGGTTGCTCTGGAGGCGGCCAAGGTCGCAGGGGTGCGCCGATTCATCCTGGTTTCCGCCACGGGTGCGGATCCCTCATCGGCTCATCCGTATCTCAGAGCCAAGGGCTCGGCCGAGGACGAGGTTCGAGCGAGCGGGCTGGACCACGTGATCATCCGCAGCACCCACGTCTACGGGATGGGTGGCTTCTGGTTCACCGCCGCCGTCGAGGGAGCCCTCGAGGACCCGCCGATAGTCGTCGCCCCCGGCGGGCAGGAGATGGCACCCGTCTTCGTCGATGATCTGGCCGCGGTTATCGCGGCCGCCGACGACGTGCGCGAGCATCCTGAGGGCACGTACGCACTCGAAGGGCCAGACGTGATCACGGCCTCGGCGTTCGTCAGGATGCTGGGAGGCGAGATCCGCGAGCCCGAGCCGCTGGAGCCCGACGACGCCGCCCGCCGCCTGAGAAGCCTCCTTCAGGCCGGGGTTTCGGTGCGGGCTTGCGAGCTGTTCGGATTGCCGAGCAGGGCCGACGCCACTGATGCTTCCGCGGCTTTCGGGATCGAGCGAACCAGGTTGCTCGAGGGACTGAAGGTCACGCTCGAGCGCGTTGACGCCCTACGCGCCGAGGGTCTGCAAGGATAGGAATATGGGTGAGTTCGTGAACCTGGATATCGATGACGGCGTTGCGATAGTCCGGCTCCATCGTCCGCCGGCCAATGCGATCAGCGCTGCGGTCGGCCGCGAGTTCGGACAGGTCTTCGAGCAGGCGGCGGCGAACCCTGATGTCGGCGCGCTCGTGATCTGGGGGGGACGCAAGCTCTTCGCGGCCGGCGCGGACATCAAGGAGATGGCAGGGTTCGGGCCGGCCGAGATGCGCCCGACCGTGGCTGCCCTGGCCGATGCCCTGGACCTGTTGGAGGCGATGCCGAAGATCTCGATAGCCGCCATCACCGGGTTCGCGCTCGGCGGTGGCCTGGAGTTGGCACTGGCCGCCGACCTGCGTTACATGGCCGACGACGCAAAGGTCGGCCAGCCCGAGATCCTCATAGGAGTGATCCCGGGGGCGGGCGGGACCCAGCGGCTCGCGCGTCTCATAGGGCCTGGCCGTACGCGCGAGCTCGTCTACTCCGGCCGTCAGGTGGGCGCGGAGGAGGCCCTGCGGACCGGCATATGCGAAGCGATCCATCCCGCCGACGACGTGCTGGGCGCCGCCGTCTCGGCCGCGCGCCGATTCGCGAACGGCCCGCGGATGGCACTCGGCGCCGCCAAGGCGGCCATCATGGCCGGCTACTCCTCAAGAGAAGGTCACGCGCGCGAGCGCGAGCTGTTCCTCTCGCTGTTCGGCAGTCCGGATCAGAAGGAGGGGATGACAGCCTTCTTGGAGAAACGTGATCCCAACTTCACCGGAGGTGTCGTTTGAAGGTCAGGAGAGCTTTGCCGGCAGACGCGCCGGCGCTAGTGGAACTCTTCCAAGAGTTGGACACGATGCAAAGGGACTGGCGTGTGTTCACCCCACGGCCCGGGTTCTACGACCAGGTCGGGCAGAAGTACCGAGAGGCGATGGAGAAGACCGACTCGATGGTCCTGGTCGCAGAGGCCGGAGGCGATGTGGTCGGCATGGCCTACGGCGAGACGAGGGTACCCTCTCGCTTCTCCGATGAACTGGCTCTCGAGCTGTCCGGGGTGGTGGTGCGCGCTGACTTCCGAGGGCGCGGCGTCGGCCGGGCCTTGGTTGCCGAGGCCGCACGCCTAGCCGAGGAGCGGGACATCCCCTGGATAGAACTGAAAACCTTCGCTCCCAATCAAGGGGCCATGCACTTCTGGGAATCGATGGGCTTCACCCCGCGGGTCGTTCAGTTGACCTCCTCCACGAAGGGCCTGGCCGAACGCCTGACAGCCGACTAACCCGGGTCCGGAATGAACCCGGGGCCTCTTGGGTTCGTATACGGTGCGAGGCCCGCAGGGAAGTGCCCGTATCGGCGAGCCTCACGAAAGGATGTGAGGCAAGTGGCTCAGGAGAGGTACCGCGGCGGCGCCGTGAGAACCCTTCCCCGGCCGAACTCGAAGTTCGCGGAGGGACGCGTTTGCGCCGATCCCGGCTGTAGCACCAAACTCTCGATCTACAACAAGTGGAAGTTCTGCTGGCAGCACGAACCCGTCCACTCCTACGTACCTCGTGGCAAGAGGAAGAGCAGCAAGGAAGCCGCTTAGTCGCCCTCTTTCTCGAGGCACGAAGCCCTCCCCACGCGGGAGGGCTTCACCTTTGCGGGCTTCGTTCAAGGCAGGCACGTCGCGAGCCGATGTATGTATGGACCGCTCCCCCCGAGCGCGACCATAACTATGTCCGATCACATCGACGAACCTCCCGCTATGCGGGAGTCAGAGTGTCCGTTCTGCGAGCGGACGGTCCTCGTCTACGAGGATCCGCCTCGCTGTCCCTTGTGCGCGTGCCCGCTCGATGAGGACAGGATGCGCCCCTACTCCTTCCCGGAGGAGAAGCCGGCCGGCAGCACCGACTAGACGAGCTCGGCATCGCGCCAAAGGCGCGTGGAGTTGATCAGGGCGATGCCCTCGGCGTCGGCCAGGTCCTCGATCCGGATGATGCGTTCCGCGATGGTCCCTTCGGCCAACAGAGCTGCTCGCTCCGTCCCCGGAAGTAGGCCGCAATCCAGGGGAGGGGTCAACCATCGGCCACCGATCTTGACGGCCACGTTAGCGATGGTGGACTCGGTTACCTCCCCGCGGTCGTTGACCATCAATACGTCATCGGACCCGGGGTGGCGGTCGCGAACACGATCGTAGCGATCTCGCAGTGAGGTCTTGTGGAACAGCATCACGTCTGCCGGGTCGACGGCGTGATCGTCGAGGGACAGCCGCACGGGTGACCGGGCGCCGGCCGCCAGGGGCAGCGTGCCGGTCGTAACCGCTCCGGACCGTGCCAACAGGAGCCTGACTCTGGCGGGTTTGTCCGAGGTCTCGGTGGATACGGTCATGAGAGCGTTCCTCACCACGTGTTCGTCGAAGCGGAAGCCGAAGTATCCGGCAGAGGCTCTGAGTCGCTCGAGGTGAAGGTCCAGCCGCCGGTAGCCGGACTCGGGTTCGTGCAGGAGGGTCTCCAGCAGTTCGAAGGCAGGCCGTCGCGAGGTAAGGACCTTCGCCTTGGCGATGGTTTCGTCGTACTCGCCCGATGCCGACGAATCCCATGTGATGCCTCCACCCACTCCGTACTCGGCGTATCCCGTCGAGGCGTCGATCACGACCGTCCTGATAGCCACGTTGAAGGATGCCCTGGGACCGGGCGCGCCTTCCGGAGCGAGCCAACCCACCGCGCCGCAGTACACGCCCCGAGGCGAATCCTCGAGTTCGGAGATGATCTGCATGCTGCTGACCTTGGGCGCGCCGGTGACCGACCCGCTCGGGAAGAGAGCGCGGAACACATCCGTGAGACCGGTCGCCGCCGGCAACGTCGCAGTCACGGTCGAGGTTAGTTGCCAGACGGTTTCGTAGCGCTCGGCTTCGAACACCCGGTCCCAAGAGACGACTCCGGGTTCGGCGATGCGGCCAAGATCGTTCCTTAGGAGGTCGACGATCATGGCGTTCTCCGCTCGATCCTTCGCCGACGCGACCAGGGTCGCGGCCATCGCTTCGTCTTCCTGGGGCCAGCGGCCTCGACGGATGGTCCCCTTCATCGGCCTCGTGGTGATCCGGGTTCCCTCGAGACGGAAGAAGAGTTCGGGAGATGCCGAGAGCACGCGATGGCGTCCCGTGTCCAGGTAGACGGCGTGGCCGCCCCTTTGGGCGAAGCAAAGATCCCGGTAGAGCCCGCGTGGGTCCCCGCCGATGGTCGAGTGCAGCCTCAACGTGAAGTTCGTCTGATAGGTCTCGCCCGCGGCGATGTGATCGCGGATCCGCTCGATTGCCGCGTCGTAGGTCGCGCGATCGATCGAGGGTTTCCACGGATCGCCACCCGGAAGGGGAGCGTCGTCCCGGGGCTCGGGAAGGGCCGTCTCCTCACGACGTTCGAACATCGCGAACCAGGCGAGCGGCAGTGACGCGAACCTATCGCCGTCGAATCGCCTTCGGACGGACAGCGCCGGATCTAGCGCAGCTCCCGCCTCGTAGGAGACGAATCCTCCTACCCAAAGGCCGCGAGCCGAGGCCGCTTCGGCGGCATCGATCGCACCGGCCACCTCGTCCGGACGCGTCGCCTCCAGTACGCCGACCGGCTCGGCCAGCCGGAAGGAGGCTCCGGAGGGCGTCAGGTCATCGGATCTGAACTCCATGGCGCAAACGATACGCGGGCTCGCGGCGAGGTCGGGAGGCGGTGCTAGCCTCGATGGTCATGAAGCCATCTGTGCTGGTCGGGATGTCGGGCGGAGTCGATTCCTCGGTCGCCGCTTGCCTGCTCCTGGAGCAGGGGTACGAGGTCCTGGGCTCGCACATGAAGCTCGTCGATGCCGCGGAGGGGGTCGAGCACGGCTGCTGCGGGCCTCGGGCACGCAGCGACGCGCAGGAGGTGGCTCGCATCGCCGGTTTCGATCTCGAGGTACCCGACATGTCCGAGACTTTCGCCGAAACGGTTCTAGCCGACTTCTTCGCAGAGCACGCGGCGGGGCGGACGCCGAATCCGTGTGTTCGCTGCAACGAGCAGATCAAGTTCGGGGCGTTCCTGGCCAGGGCGCAGGAGCTCGGCATCGACTTCGTCGCTACAGGGCACTACGTCAGGACCGACCACGATGGGACCTGGCACCTTCGCCGAGGAGCCGACCCCGGCAAGGATCAGTCGTACATGTTGCACACGCTGGGTCAACGGGAGCTGGCTCGTTCACTGTTCCCGGTGGGCGGGATGAGCAAGTCCGAGACCCGCCGACACGCCGAGCGGTTCGGGCTGCCCGTCGCCGACAAGCCCGACTCCCAGGAGGTGTGCTTCGCTCCCGCCGGCGATCACGGCGCCTTCCTGCAGACCCACGTTCCCGAGTCGCTCGTCGGCGGAGAGATCGTCGATGCGGGTGGGCGGATCATCGGCGAACACAAAGGGACCGCGCGATACACGGTCGGCCAAAGACGCGGCCTGGGGGTCGCAACCGGGGCTCCCGTTTACGTCGTCGACATAGATGCCCGGGCGAACCGCGTGGTCGTGGGGCCGCTGGAACTGCTGGCCCGTCGGGGGCTGTTCGCCGACCGGGTGACCTGGGTGGCCGGTGAGCCACCGGTCGAGGGTCCCTTCGAGGCCGATCTGAAGATCCGCTACAGGGGTGAAGACGTGGCGGCCGTTATCGAGCCCCTCGATGACGGACGGGCCCGGATCGAGTTCCGCGCTCCTCAGCGAGCCGTTGCGCCGGGTCAGAGCGTCGTTGCGTACTGGGGCGATGAGTTGCTCGGCGGCGGCCGCATCGTGCGATCCATACCCTGATGGGTTGCGTCTTCGTGGACGCGAGTGAGAGGGTATCCGGGTCCATCTCGTCGAAGGGGGAAGGTATGACGGATCACCCGAACGCGGCATCCACGAGGGCGGCCCTCGAAGCGTTCCTCCGCGGAGACTTCGAGACATTGGCGGGATCCTTCGCCGACGACATCGTCTGGCACGCCCCCGGCGGGAATCCCTATAGCGGCGACCATCACGGGAAGGCTGAAGTGCTTGGCCGCATAGGCAAGATGCGTGAGAACGGAGTGAGCATCACGTTCTCGATCCACGACGTAGTGGCCAACGATGAGCACGTGGTCGTCCTGGCCGAGGCCACGGTCTCGAACGCCAGTGGCGGAACAGCCACCGGGCCCCTGGTGCAGATCATGCATATCCGCGACGGGAAGGTGGCCGAGTTCTGGGCGATGAACGAGGATCAGGCGGCCATCGACGTCGTCATGAGCGGCTGAAGCCGGCGCGGCTTCCGGGCCTGTCGCAGGGCTCGGCTATCATCGCCTAGATGGCCGAGGGAGCACGAACGTGAAGCTGCTGAAGCGCAAGCCGAAAAGCTTCGACATACAGGTGCAGGACATGACCCTGCACATAACCGCATCGCCCGACTTCGCAGAGGAATCGCGAGCCGCGGCGCTCTCGTTCTGGGAACAGCTCCAGTCCTACGCGCTACGCGACCCCTCCTTCAGCGAGTCGAAACGCCCCATCCCGATGCCGGCAGATGCTCCGGAGATAGTCAGGGAGATGATCCATGCTTCCGCGGCGGCCGGTGTCGGTCCGATGTTCGCCTTCCAGGGGGCGGTGACGGACCAGGTCGGCAGGTTCCTGGCAAGGGCCATGGACGAACTGACCGTCGCATGCGCGGGGGACTACTTCATCCTGACCCGGCGTCCCATCAAGCTCTCGGTCAAACGCCACGGGGGGGAGCCGATCGCGGTCGTGGTTCAGCCGAGCGATGAGGGGGTCGGCGTTTCCACGACGCTCGGTCGCGGCCGTGGGGGCGAGGGTCCCGACGGCTTGGCGGTACTGGCGCGCTCGTGCATGCTCGCGGACGCCGCAGCGGCGGGCGTGCAGGCCTTGCTTCCCAAGCCGAACGGTTTCCACCAGGCGCTGCAGTACCTGCAACAGGTGCCCGGCGTGATCGGCGGCGTGATCGTGGTCGGGGAGCAGATCGGCGTTGCCGGCGGCGTCGAGATAGCGCAGTAGCGCCGTGGCGAAGGACGATCGGGCCAGGGCCGCGGCCAAGCTGCGCGTCGAAGAACTTCGCGAGCTTCTCAACCACCACTCGTACCGCTACCACGTGCTCGATGATCCTGAGGTCACCGACTCCGAGTACGACGAGCTGATGCGGGACCTCGCCGGGTTCGAGGACGACCTTCCGGAGCTGGTGACCCCCGATTCTCCGACCCAGCGTGTGGGGGCGAGTCCCGCGGATCTATTCGCGCCCGTCGTGCACAGGGCTCCTATGCTGTCCTTGGACAACGCGTTCTCGACCGCGGAACTTCAAGCCTGGGCTGCGCGGGTGGAGAAGACGGTCGGGAACGAAGCGCGGTTCGCCTGCGAATTGAAGATCGACGGTGTGGCCTGCGCCATGACCTACGAGGACGGGCTGCTGGTTAAGGCGGCCACCCGCGGCGACGGTCACGTCGGCGAGGACATAACCGCCAACGCACGGACGGTCCGAGGCGTGCCGATGCGGCTTCGGGGGACGAACCCGCCGAAGGTCCTTGAGGTTCGTGGCGAGATGTACCTGCCGGTGAAGGCTTTCGCGCGTCTGAACGAGGAGCTGACGGCAAGGGGCGACAGGGCCTTCGCCAATCCCAGGAACGCGGCGGCCGGGTCTTTGCGCCAGAAGGATCCGAAGGTCACAGCTTCGAGGCCGCTTCGCCTGTGGTGCCACAGCTTCGGCTTCGCCGAAGGCGTCTCGTTCGATTCGCATGTTGGGTTCCTTTCGTGGGCGCGTGACGCGGGCCTGCCCGTGGCGCCCACCACCCAGACCGCACGATCTCTGGACGAGGTCCTCGCCTTCGTTGAAAGGTGGGGGCGCGACCGGCACACGGTCGACTGGGAGATAGACGGCGTCGTGGTCAAGGTCGATCAGCAGGATCTCCAGCGCAGATTGGGGGCGACCTCCAACGCACCCCGCTGGGCGATCGCCTTCAAGTTCCCTCCGGAGGAGCGCACAACCCTGCTCCGCAAGATCGACGTCCATACAGGCCGCACCGGACGAGTGACACCGTTCGCGGTGCTCGAGCCGGTCTTCGTCGGCGGCGTGACCGTGACATACGCCACCCTTCACAACGAGGACGAGGTCCGGCGTAAGGACGTTCGCCCGGGCGACACCGTGATCGTTCGCCGGGCGGGCGATGTGATCCCCGAGATCGTCGGCCCCGTCCTGGCCAAGCGCAAGAAGAGTGCTCGCAGATGGTCGATGCCCAAAGCCTGCACGGCTTGCAACACGCTGCTGATCCGGGGAGAGGGTGAGGCCGACTACAGATGTCCGAACAAACGCGGCTGCCCATCGCAAGGGGTGGAATGGCTGTACCACTTCGCTTCTCGCGGAGCGATGGACATCGAACACCTCGGTGGGGTCACAGTGATGCAGCTCCACGATCATGGCTTTATCGAGGACCCCGGCGATATCTACTCGCTCACCGCCGGGAAGCTCGCAGAACTCGACGGGTTCAAAGACAAGTCGATCTCGAACCTTCTTACGGCCATCGAAGGCTCGAAGGACCGGCCCATCTGGCGCCTCTTGGTCGGCCTGAACATCCGTCACGTCGGAAGTCATATCGCGCAGGTACTCAGTGAGGCTTTCGGATCGCTGGAAGCCATCGCGGCTGCCACCGAGGACGAGATCGACGCTGTTCCCGAGATCGGTCCCGAGATCGCCGTCAGCGTCCGCGAGTGGTTCGACGACCCGGAGAACCTCGCGCTGGTCGAAAGGCTGCGAGCCGCGGGCCTAAGGATGGTCGAGGAGCGGATAGCGGAAGTCGGCCCGAAGCCGCTGGAGGGTAAGACGATCGTCCTGACGGGCGGGCTTCCGACCCTCTCGCGAGATGAGGCCAGCGCCCTTGCACAGGCAGCCGGCGCGCGCGTCGCGTCCAGCGTCTCGAAGAAGACGGACTTCGTCGTGGCGGGTGCGGACCCCGGTTCCAAGTACGACAGGGCGGTTCAGCTCGGCATCGAAGTGATCGACGAGGCCGAGCTGCTCAAGCGGCTTGGGCAGGCTTGAACCCCGGGGCTCCCGGCTAGACTGTGCGCCATGCCGGTTGAGATCGATGTCGATCATGTCGCTCGCCTCGCTCGCCTGGACCTGACCGACCAGGAGAAGGCCAAGCTCCGTGACCAACTCGGGCTCATCCTGGAGCATGCCGCCAAGGTCTCCGAGGTTGCCGCAGATGACATCGCGCCAACCGCCTATGCGATACCTCGCGCCAACGTGTTCAGACCCGATGAGTCGACGCCGAGCCTGAAGCAGGACGCTGCCCTTTCGAACGCGCCCGATGAGCAGGACCGACGGTTCAAGGTTCCTCGGATAGCCGAGACCGGCTCGTGAGCGAACTCTGCGACCTGACCGCGTCGGAGCTGGCCGTCGAACTTGCCTCCGGCGGAACGAGCGCCGCCGCCATCACCGAGTCTTGCCTCGCCAGGATCGATGCGGTCGACGATCGGGTGAAGGCGTTCCTCACTGCGACGCCGGAGGTCGCACGCGAGCGTGCGGCAGAGCTCGACACGCACCGTGACTCCGGGGCGCCTCAGCACCCCGTCGCCGGCATACCGCTTGCGCTGAAAGATGTTCTGACGACGAAAGGCATCCGCACCACTGCGGGGTCGAAGATGCTCGAGTCCTACATCCCTCCGTATGACGCTACGGCTTGGGGGCGGCTTTCCGGGCACGGCTCGGTGCTGCTGGGCAAGACGAACTGCGATGAGTTCGCGATGGGTTCCTCCAACGAGAACTCGGCTTTCGGCCCCGTGCACAATCCCTGGGATCTGGACACGGTTCCTGGAGGATCCTCGGGTGGGAGCGCCGCCGCCGTCGCGGCCGGAGAGGCCGTCTGGGCGCTGGGCACCGACACGGGCGGAAGCGTCCGCCAGCCCGCCGCCCTATGCGGCGTGGTCGGACTGAAGCCGACCTACGGCCTCGTCAGTCGCTACGGGCTGATCGCCTTCGCCTCGTCTCTCGACACGGTCGGGACCTTCACGCGCAGCGTTCGCGATTCGGCTGTCCTTCTCTCGGCTATGGCGGGCAAGGACACGCGCGACGCGACGAGCCTTGATGGAGGCGCGCAGGACTTCACCGACGGGATCGGTCGCGGGGTCGAAGGCTTGCGCGTCGGCGTGGTGTCTGAGGCATTCGGCGAAGGAGTGCAGCCCGATGTGAAGGCCAGCGTCCGAGCGGCGGTCGACCGCTTGGCAGGACTCGGAGCCCATGTCGGAGAGGTCTCACTTCCCCACACCGACTACGCCCTCAGCGCCTACTACCTGATCGCTCCCAGCGAGGCGTCCTCGAATCTGGCTCGTTACGACGGGGTCCGCTACGGCCTGCGCGCAGAAGGCGGCGCCGACTCGATCGAGATGATGACCCTTACGCGAGGCCGCGGATTCGGACCGGAGGTCAAGCGCCGGATCATGTTGGGTACATACTCGCTATCCGCCGGCTACTACGACGCCTACTACGGCCAGGCGCAGAAGGTCCGCACGCTCATCATCCGCGACTACCAGGCGGCGTTCGCGAACTTCGACGTGCTGGTATCGCCGACATCGCCGACGACCGCCTTCAAGATAGGGGAGAAGGCCGACGATCCGATGGCCATGTACCTGTCGGACGTCTTCACGATCCCTGCGAACCTGGCCGGCGTGCCGGCCATCAGCGTTCCTTGCGGGTTGGACTCAGGCGGTCTGCCCGTCGGCCTGCAACTCACGGCTCCGGTCCTGGGCGAGTTCGTGTTGTTCCGCGCCGCGCACGCCCTCGAGCAGGATCTCGCCCTCTTCCTGCGCCCGCCGCTCGTCGCCGCCTAACGTCTGCCCCGTCTCCCGGCCGGCGCCTCCCGCCGAGATTATCAAGGCCACCGCCGCGAGGATCACGGCACCTGCGACTATCTCGCGCGCGGCGATGGTCTCGTTGAGGAAGACCGTGCCGAGCGCGACAGCGAGCGCGGGGTTGACGTAGGCGTAGGTCGAGACCAGCGAGGTCCTCGCGTTGCGTAGCAGCCAAAGGTACGAGGCGAAGGCGATCCAGGACCCGACCGTGATCAGGTACACGAGGGCGATGACGGACGCTCGCGAGAAACCGTCCGCATGGATCCGTCCGGATTCGCCGAGCGCTCCTCCCAAGATCACGAGCATGACTCCTCCGCAGAGGAACTCCATGCCGGCTCCAACCAAGGGACGGGCCGGTAGCGGAGCCGTGCGCGAATACAGCGAGCCGGAGGCCCAGGACAACGAGGCAACGACGACGATCAGCATCCCGCTCGCAGGGGCGCCTCCTTGGATCGCGCTGCCGCCGATCAACATCGCCGCCCCTCCGAAACCCAGGATGAGGCCGACGACGATCCTCGGGCGGATGATGTGACCCAGCAGCGCGCGATCGATCAGCGCCATCCACAGCGGAACCAGGGCGATGAGCAGAGCGGTTATGCCAGTGGGGACGGTCTTCTCGCCCAGGACGACGAAGCCGTTTCCGAATACGATCAGGCACGCCCCGATGATCGCGGCCGCGCGCCACTGGTGGTATCCGGGGCGGTCGCCTTCACGATCGCCGCGTCTTATGGCCCAGGCATAGAGCACTCCGCCTGCGATGAGGAACCGGACGCCGGCCGCGATCAGCGGCGGAAGCGTCTCGTTGACCACACGGATCGCCAGGTATGTGGTGCTCCAGACGACGTAGACGATGCCGAGCGCGAGCCAGATCTTCGCCGCGTGCCTGTCGGAGGGGGCGTCGGCGGGCATCCTTGGAGGATAACCGGGGACCGGGGCAAGCACGGGGCCGGTAGGCTAGGGCGCCATGGCCGACTACGAAGTGGTGATAGGGCTCGAGTGCCATGTAGAGCTTTCCACGAAGACGAAGATGTTCTGCGGTTGTCTGAACGAGTTCGGTGCCGAGCCCAATACCAATGTCTGTCCGGTCTGCCTCGGTCATCCGGGTTCGATGCCCGTTCCCAACGAGGAAGCCATCCGGCGGATCGTGAAGATCGGCCTGGCTCTCGACTGCCAGATTGCGCCCCACTCGCTCTTCCACCGCAAGAACTACTTCTACCCGGACATGCCCAAGAACTTCCAGATCAGCCAGTACGACCTGCCGATCTGCGTGGGCGGGCACTTGGACGTGGACCTCGCCGACGGCTCGACCAAGCGGGTCGGCATCACCCGCGTCCACATGGAAGAGGACACCGGAAAGACCACCCACGGCAGCGCCTCTGGGCGCATCCACGAAGCCGAGTTCGCCCTGATCGACTACAACCGAGCGGGAGTCCCGCTGGTCGAGTGCGTCTCAGAGCCCGACATGCGTTCCCCGCAGGAGGCCGGCGCGTACCTGCGAACGCTCCGGGCAACCCTGGAGGCCCTCGACGTGAGCGATGTCCGCATGGAGGAGGGCTCGCTGCGGTGCGACGCGAACATATCCCTTCGCCTGCCGGGAGCAGCAGCCTTCGGCACGAAGGTCGAGATCAAGAACATGAACTCGGTCCGTTCGATGGAGCGTGCGCTGCACTTCGAGATGAAGCGTCAGGCCGGCGCGCTGGACGTCGGCGAGAACATCGTCCAGGAGACCCGCCATTGGGACGAGGACTTCGGTTCCACCAAGTCGATGCGCTCCAAAGAGGAGGCGTTCGACTACCGCTACTTTCCCGAGCCCGATATCCCGCCGCTCGAGCCTTCGGCCGAGTGGATCGAGCAGATCCGTGCCGAGTTGCCGGAGCTTCCGGCGGCCCGCAGAACTCGATACGAGTCCGATCTCGGCCTCAAGCCGTCCGTCGCCGCGGTGCTGGTGGCATCGAGGGCTTCTACGGACCTATTCGAGCAGACGGTCGCACTGGGCGCGCCGGCTTCCGCGGCGGCGAACTGGATCACGCAGGACCTAGCCGGTCTTCTCAACAAGGCGGGGATCGAGCCGGCCGATGCCAAGGTGACGCCGCATCACCTGGCCGACCTGATCGCGCTCGTGGCCGACGCCACCGTCTCGGGGGCCGGGGCGAAGCAAGCCCTTGAGGACGCATTCGAGACCGGTGATCCGATCGACGGCATCGTCGAGCGCAAGGGATTGAAGCAGGTCTCCGACGAAGGTGCCCTCGGCGCCATCGCCGACGAGGTGATCGCTGACAATGCCGACGCCGCGGCGAAGTTCCGGGCCGGGAACGAGAGCGTGATCGGGTTCCTCGTCGGACAGGTCATGAAGCGATCCGCAGGATCGGCCAATCCCAAGGTGGCGCAGGAACTGCTGCGCGAACGCCTGATGGAGTAATCGTGCGCGTCCAGCAGCAACGACCTCCACGCTATCCCTGGTGGCAGCTCGTCCTGCTCGGACTGGCAGGTCTTGCCGAAGCGATCGTCTGGCCGCTGCGCAGGATGTGGAGATCGAAAGGGCCGCTGGACGGGTACGGCCTCGTTCATTTCACGAGCGCGGGTGGTGACGCACTCATCGCGCTGGCTCTGGCCGACACCGTCTTTTTCTCGCTGCCCGTGGACGAGGCGAAGCTGAAGGTGGCCGCCTACCTCCTGCTCACGATGCTGCCCCTGGCCGTTGCCGGACCCCTTCTGGTCGTTCCCCTGGATCGCGCAGGGCCCCGCCGAGTGATCTCGCTGCTCGCCGCGGCAGCAAGAGCCGGAGTGGCGGTATACATGGCTCCCCGCATAGGAACCAATGTGCTGTTCCCGGCAGCGCTCAGCATCCTTGTTGCCTCCAAGGTCCACGCGATAACGAAGAACGGTCTGACGGCCGCCTACGCGGCGCCCAACGAGGGTCTGATGAGGGCGAACGCCCGTCTCGGCAGGGTCGCCGTCGGTGGCGCGTTGGCGGCTACCCCGCTGGGTCTGCTCTTCCTGAGATGGTTCGGCGCCTCGGGCCCCATCTACCTAGGAGCGGTCGTCTATCTGATCTCCGCGGCTCTGACGCTGCGGCTGCCTCACCCGAAGGTCGAGCGCGATCGACCCGACAAGGTAGGGCGTCGGGGTAAGGTGCCGGCGCTCACGGGGGCCGCGGTCGGGGCGGTGGGACTTCGAGCGGGAAGCGGGTTCCTCCTGTTCCTGCTGGCGTTCGCGCTTCGCCGCGGAGGTGAGCCCTCGTGGTGGTTCGGCGTGCTGGCCGCCGCCGGGGTCACCGGTGCGTTCCTAGCGGACGTCTTTGCCCCTCGACTGCCGGAGACCCTGCGCGAGGAGGCGGTCGTCGTGGGATGCGTCCTCGTAGCCGCGTTCGGAGCTGTGATCGCCTTCGAACTGTTCGGACTCGTAGCCCTGGCCGTCTTCGCCCTTTCGGCCGGGTCGGCCACCGAGTTCGGGCGACTGGCGTTCCAGAGCCTCATGCAAGAGCACGCCCCCGCGGGCGCTTTGGGACGGGTCTTCGTTCGCTACGAGGTGATGTTCCAGATCGCCTGGGTTGCCGGCGCCTGCCTTCCGGCTCTGCTACTGATAGAGACGAGGGGCGGGCTGCTGATGCTGACGGGTTTCTACATCGGACTCGGAGTCATGTACCTGCTCAGGCCGATGCTGGAGCCGACCCGACCCCCCGGCTAGACGTGCTTGGCGGATCGCGGAGTGGGCTTAAGCTTCGATGGCAGTGATCGGCCCGAGCGAGAGGGAGGAAGCAAGACATGCCCGAGTTTCGATCCGTAGGCAAAGGTGAGGAGATCGGCGAAGGACAGGCGATGGCCTTCGACGTCGACGGCCAGCTGATCGCGGTGGCGCGTTCGGGCGGGGAGCTCTTCGCTTTCAGCGACATCTGCACGCACCGCCAGTGCAACCTGTCGTCGGGAGGAGACATCGACGGCACCGCGATCGAGTGCGAATGCCACGGCAGCCGATTCGACATGAAGACCGGTGAGGTCCTCGATGGGCCGGCGGTCGATCCGATCGAGGTCTTCGAAGTACGCGAGGACGGCGAGGATCTGCAGGTAGGGGTTTGACGGGTTCGCCCTTCGTCATAGTCGGGGCAAGTCTGTGCGCCGCTACGGCTGCCGCGACGCTCAGGGATTCCGGATTCGACGGACCGATCGTGATGCTCGGCGCAGAGGACCTGGTTCCCTATGAGCGGCCGGCGTTGTCCAAGGAGTATCTGCGCGGCGGATCATCGATAGACGACACGTTCGTGCGGCCGGCCCTCTGGTACGCCGACAACGGCATAGATCTGAGAACCGGAACGACCGTCGTACAGATCGAGCCCGCGACCCGAGAGGTTGTGCTGGCCGGAGGAGAGCGCATCGGCTACGAACGTCTCCTGGTTGCGACGGGCAGCCGCAACCGGCGGCTCGATGTCGAAGGATCGGACCTTCCCGGCATATCCGATCTGCGAACGGTGGGCGACTCCGACGAGATCCGCGCCGCCGCGAGCTCAGGGGCCAAGGTCGTCTGCATCGGGATGGGTTTCATCGGTGCCGAGGTGGCGGCCTCCCTGGCCGAGATGGGCTGCATCGTGACAGTCGTGGAGATCTTCGAAACGACGCTGTTCCGAGTTCTAGGCCCCGAGTTGGGACGGGTTGTGGAGCGCCTGCATCGCGATCACGGGGTCACCATGCACTTCAACGACAAGGTCGAACGGTTCGAGGGTGATCTTCGGGTGGAGCGGGTGGTCACTTCCGGGGGACTCTCGCTCGAGGCCGACCTGGTCGTCGTCGGGATAGGGACCGAGCCCGCGATGGACGTCATGACCGGCACCGGCCTCGATGATCCCGCAGGGATCCCGGTGGGACCCACCCTTGAGACCGCTATCCCCGGTGTCTTCGCTGCCGGAGATGTCGCCCGTCATGAGCACCCCGTCTTCGGTCCGATCCGCGTCGAACATTTCGACAACGCCATCAAGATGGGAGCAACGGCCGCGCGCAACATGCTCGGCGGTTCCGAGGTGTTCGACGATCCTCACTGGTTCTGGTCCGACCAGTACGACTCCCAGATCCAGATGGCCGGGTTCGCTCCCACCTGGGATCGGATGATCGTGCGCGGGTCGCTCGAGGAGGGCTCGTTCTGTGCGTTCCTGCTGGACGAAAGGGGCGTGGTTCGCTCGAGCGTCTCACTCGACTACAAGCGCGACGTGCGCCGATCCTTCGGGCTCATCCGGTCTCAGATCGTTCCGGACCCGCAGGCACTAGAGGATCCCGATACCGACCTGCGGTCGCTGGTTCCCCAGGACTAGTCGGTGGTCAGGTGACCGGCCAGATCCTCGGGTGACCCCTCGGCCTGGATCTGTCCGTCCTTGAAGAGAACGACTCGACTCGCGTAGCGCAGGGCCTCCGGGTTGTGAGTTGCGGCAAGGACCGCGCCGCCGCGGCCGATCACGTCCCAGAGCGCCTCCAGGATCAGATCGGCGTTCTCGGTGTCGACCTCGGCTATCGGCTCGTCCGCAAGGACGACCTCAGGTTCGGCGATCAGCGCGCGCGCCACAGCCACTCGCTGTTGCTGCCCGGCGGACAGCTCGAAGGTGCGGTTGTCCGCCCGATCGGCCAGTCCTAAGCGCTCGAGCCACCCCAGGGCCCGCTCGCGCCCTTCGTCCAGGTTCACCCCCGCGACCCTCAGCGGGAGTTCGACGTTCTCGGCCGCCGAGAGCGTCGGGAGTAGCCCGAAGCTCTGGAAGACCACGCCCATGCCTGTTCGTCGCAGCGCCATGGTCTGGTCGTGAGACATCGAGAAGGGATCCTGGCCCTTCCAGGACAAGGTGCCTTCATCGGGCCGGTCGAGCGCCGCAAGTACCCCGATGAAGGTCGTCTTGCCCGAGCCCGACGGGCCCATCAGAGCCACGAAGTCCTTGGGCTGCAGGGAAAGTGAAGCCCCTCGGACGGCAAGAACACCCCCGGCCCCTCGGTGCCGGCGGACGATGCCTTCGGCTCGAAGCAGAGGCTCAGGCATGGCCGGTATCGCTCCTTCGCCGCAGTCGCAGCTCTCCGCCTTCGAACTCCGATTCGAGTTCGAGTCCACCCAACGCGGCCACGACCTCATCGGGAAGCCTGAGCCGCCCATCCGGTTCGATGGGTTCAACAGGAGTGCCCTCCTTGATGAGGCGCCCGTCCCTTACGCGCACCCGAACGTGCGCGCGTCGAGCCGCAGCCAGGTCGTGTGTAACCATAACGATCGTTACCCCGAACTCGTGGTTCACGGCCCGGAAGACCTCCACTACGTTCTCGGCCGACTCCGAGTCCAGTTCGGCCGTCGGCTCATCGGCCAGCAAGATGTCGGGTGTGTTGGCCAGGGCAACGGCTATCGCCACGCGCTGCTGCTCTCCCCCGGAGAGTTGACCCGGTAGGTGGCGCCGGCGTTCGCCCATCCCCACCAGCTCCAGGAGCTCATCGGCGTCCCGGCGCCGGACCGATGCGGAATCGCGATGTATGGCCGCGGGCAGTCGCACGTTCTCGCGGACGGATAGGTAGGGGACCAGGTTTCGCGCGGTTCCTTGCCAGACGAATCCGACCCGCTCGGCTCGGTAGCTCGTCAACTCATCATCGGAAAGCAGTCCGAGATCTCGCCCGTCGACCTCGATCTCTCCCGCAGAGGCGCGATCCAGGCCACCTATCAGGTTCAAGATCGTGGACTTCCCGGCGCCGCTGGGGCCGACCACGGCCAGGAACTCCCCACGGGGGATATCGAAGGTGATCCCGCCCAGAGCGACGATGCCGGTGTCCGCCACCCGGTAAACCTTGAACACGTGACGGAACCGGACCAGCAGGTCTTGGGACTTGGCGACGAAGCTGTCGGGCGGGAGAGACATCATTCGGCCTCGCCTCGCAGTACCCCGGTAACGGACGAGCGCATCAAGGAGCGGAGCGAGAGCCAAGAGCTGAAGCTCGTTGCGACGACTATCGCGATCACGGAGACCACGAGAGCTCTGCCATCGACGACCAGGATCGGCTCGGGGAATGCGACGCCGATGTCCCGGCCGAAGTAGGGCAACATCAGTTTCAGCATCAGGTAGCCCACCGCCAGGCCGGCCGCGACGGAGAACCCGAGCAGCACCGTCTGTTCCATGATCAACGCGCGGCGCAGGTGTGAGGGTTCGGCTCCCATCGCCCGCATCGCGGCGAATTCGAAGTCGCGCCTCCTTTGGGAGACCGCAAGGCCGACCGCGACGCCGATGATGACCAGACCCAGGCCCGCCGCCGCCGATGTGAACTCCAGACCCACCGCCAGGCTCTGAGGGAGCTGGGCGAGCGAGCCCACTATCGGCGCCGTCTGTTCGACCGTACCGGGGATGAACCCGGCTCTCTCCAAGGCAGGCAGAGGGTCGGTCTCCCCGTTGGCCCACACCTCGTTCAGCGCCAAGCCCGCCTCGGGGATGGCCGCCGCGCGTTCGAGGAGGTAGTCGGCCGGCACCACGATGAAGGCCCCACCGGGTGAGACGGTCGGGAAGGACTCGGCCACTGCGATCGTGACCGTCCGGAACTGTTGCGCTCCAAGGGTGACGGGGAATCCCTCGCCCAGCTGCTCGGCGACGGAGGTCGAGGCGATCACGGGGAGCGGACTCGAGACCGGAACCAGTCCGCCGACGACCTCCCCCAGCCCGGGGGATAGCTGGAACGAGCCGCCGCGAAGGTCGCCGCCTGAGCCCCTCCAGGTCATCGGGGTGAATGCGTCCGTCGATATCTCCTGTCCGCCGGCGAAAATGGGTCCGATCTCCAGGTCCAGGGAGGAAGGCAGTTCCCCGCCTACGGGATCCGCCAGCGAGATCGAGAGCAACCGGTTCGCGCCGGCCGCGTCGAACCCATACGTGTGAGAGCCCGAGCGCACGACCCCAGCCTCGGATGTGATGATCGTCCGGTCGCCGAGCTCGAAGGTCGCCGCCATAACCAAGCCCGCGGCCTGTGATGGGGCGGTCATCTCGACCGTCATCCCACCGGCCTCCGGAGGAAGCTCTATCCCGAACGGGTCTGTTCGCAGGCCATCGAGCAAGCGATCGAGCGATGTCGTCGAGTAGTCCGAGCGCCACCAGCCTCCGTCGGAGAAGGTTGCGGGATCGATCGCCAGTGCGATCGGCACGTCGGAGAATCGGCCACTCTGGAAGAAAGGCTGGGTTCTGACGAGCGGGGTCGTCGAGGGAGGCATCGCCGCGATCGCGCGGATGGGTTGATCCGGGCTGGCTACCTGGATGCGCCAGTCGCCCCCAACGATCTGGTGAGCGCCGTCTTGGTGGCTTCTGAGGGCGATCGCCCGGTAAGACGTCGATACGACCAGCAGTCCTATCGAAAGGAGGAGCAGGAGCGCGGCCGCGAATCCGATACCGGGAGCTCTGCCGAGTCTCCTGAAGGCCAGGTATCTGCTGAGCGAGCGCGAGCGCCCGATGGCACGATCGGCGGCCCTGAGTCCAACCATCAGCAGTCGCAGCGCCAGGAAGGAACACGCGAAGATCAGGAGCGTTGGCGCAAGCAGAACGAGCGGGTCTATCGTCCCCGCGCCCGGTTTCGGCTTCCCCTGGGCGCGTAGCTGAATGAAGGAGAAGATCCCGACAGGCAGCAAGAACAGTTCGATCGGGAGCCGAAGGAGAGGTGGGCGATCCTCACGCGACACCGTTCTTCGCTGCTCCAGAACCGTGCGGCGAACGTGGGGCACAGAAAGGAGCAGCAAGATCGCTGCCCCGACGACCGCCACGATCAGGCCGAGTAGCTCGGCGTTCGCGTTCATCCGAACCGGGAAGAGGGTCCCCGGAAGGGTAGGTCCGTTCGATCCGCTCCCCAGCTTCGCCAATCCCAAGCCGAGAAGCAGGCCCAGGGGGTAGGAGAGAGCCGCCATCAACGCGGCCTGGGCCGCTTGGGCAAGGAGCAATATCCGGCGCGAGAGTCCGCGGGAGTGCAGGACCGCCAGTTCGAACGCCTGCCTGGTCAGGGTGAGAGACCCGACCCCGGCCAGGACGGCCAAGGTCACCGCACCTATCTGGAAGACGACAAGGAAGATCGGAACGCGAAGGTTCTCGATCCGTTGGCGAACTACGACGAGCAGGGTGTCGAGTCCATGGGCAGCTTGAAGAGTTTCCAGCCCGGGATGCGTCCGCAGTTGATCGGTGATTCGGCGCGCCGCCGCGGGAAGGTCGTTGGCCTCGGTGAATGTGAGCTGGCTGAGATCGATGTACGCATCCCAGACGAACTCCGTGGTCGTGCCGAGCTCGTTCCAGATGTCGAAGTAGCCGCCCCGGCTCATCAGCACGGGTATGGGCTGCGCTGAATCCGGTTCCGCGAACGGGCTCTTGCTTCCGAACCAGAACGGGTCGCCGGCTTCCGGAGTCGAGAACGTTGCAGTGACGAGGAGACGAACCGGACGGGCGTCCGCTGTTCCGGAGATGACCACCTCGTCGCCGATGCGCGCGTTGAGATCTATGGCGAGGGTGGCCGGAAGGGCGATCTCTCCAACCCGAGGGGCTCTGCCCCTGAATGCCGGAAGGTGATCCTCGGCGCCTTCTCTGAAGATCGCGTTCGTCTGATATGTGGCTGTGTCAGCGCCGATGACGACCGGACCACGCCCCTGTCGGACCAGAGCCGTCAGCGGGATGGTTCCCGTGAGGCTGGTGATCGACGAGTCCGCCCCGGCGAGATCGAAGCCGGCTTCCGCGTAGACGCTGAACCTGGTGTTGACCACCGTGACGTCGGCGGTTGAAAGGGCGGAGGAAACGATGGCCTCCCTGGCTGCGTCGGCGTAGATAGGCCCGGCCACCATCACGCCGATGCTGAAGGCGAGTGTGACCACCACGGCCAGCCCCAACCCTCGCTGGGCTATGAAGCGTTTGAGGAGGAACCGAAGGGTGGCCACGAGTCCTTTCCGGTCGGGCCCGCCAGATGATAGGGGCCGTCAAGCGTGGCCGCTTCCCGGGTCGCGCGAGCACCCGCTGATAGTCTTGAAGTTCGCCGACCCCTCAGGAGTTGAGTCAGTTGAACAGGCCGGAGATCATCCTGGCTCCCGGACCTACTCCGATCCCTCCGGAGGTGCTCCTGGCGCAGGGAAGTCCTCTCGTGTATCACCGCGGGCCCGCTTTCGGGGCGATCATGCGCGACGTTACCGCCAGGTTGAAGGAGCTCTACAGGACCGAGTCGGCGGACATCCTCCTGATGACTTCCAGCGGAACCGGAGCCCTGGAGTCGGCGATCCAGAACTGCTTCTCGCCAGGAGACGAGGTACTCGTTCCGGTTGCCGGATTCTTCGCCGATCGCTGGAAGCAACTGGCGGAGGCCTACGGCCTCATCGTGCGGACGGTCGACTACGAGTGGGGACGAAGGATCGTCCCGGCCGAGATCGCCGACGCTCTCGCAGAGCATCCCGTCAAGGCCGTGCTACTGACGCAGAGCGAGACCTCGACGGGGGTGATCCAGCCGATCGAAGAACTCGCAAGCGTGGCTCGCGAGGCAGGTGCCCTCGTGGTGGCCGACGTCGTCAGCTCGCTCGGCGCCGTGCCGGTCGAGTTCGACGCATGGGGGCTCGACGTTGCCCTGGGGGGTTCGCAGAAGGCACTGTCGGCCTCGCCCGGCATCGCCTTCGCCGCTATCAGCGACAGAGCCTGGGCGGCCACCGAGACCTCGACCAACCCTCGTTTCTACTTCGACTGGAGGGTCTACAAGCGGTTCGCGTCCCTCCCCGATCCGGAGAACCCCTGGACGCCGGCCATCAGTGTGATGTTGGGCCTGCAGGCGGCGCTCGAGCTCTATTTCCAGGACGGCGTCGAGGTCGCTCTGAGGCGACACGAGATGCTCTCGCGAGCCGTCAAGGAAGGGGTCAGGGCGCTGGGTCTGGACCTTTTCGGCGAAGGCCTGGAGGACAACTGGACAGTGACGGCGATCCGGGCTCCGGAGGCCGCCGACGCCGATGTCATCTGCGCAACCGTTAGGGCCGATCACGGGTGCGTCCTTGCGCCGGGGCAAGGACCCCTCAAGGGCAAGGTCTTCCGCATCGGGCACTTCGGATACTTCTCCGAGTTGGACATCATCCGCGGCCTGGCCGCCCTCGAGATGACCCTCGAGAAACTCGGCCATCCCGTCAAGCGAGGCGCCGCCGTGGCCGCGGCCGAGGGCGTCTTCATGGAAGCCGGGACGCGATAGCCGTGAGGGTTCTCGTTACCGAGAAACTCTCAGCAGCCGGACTCGACCTCCTGCGTAAGGACTTCCAGGTTGACGAACGAACCGACCTTGCTGAAGGCGACCTGGCTGCCGAGATCGGCCCTTACGACGCGCTGATCATCCGTAGCGCCACGAACGTCACGGCTGAGGTCCTGGCCGCGGCGGAGAACCTCAAGGTGATAGCGCGCGCCGGCATAGGACTGGACAACGTCGACGTGGAGGCCGCGACGCGCCGCGGTGTCATGGTCGTGAACGCTCCTCGTTCCAACGTGGTGAGCGCCGCCGAGCAGACGATGGCCCTGCTGCTCGCCCAGGCGCGCAACGTGCCTCAAGCTCACGCCGCGCTCAAGGCCGGCTCCTGGGAGCGATCCAAGTGGGAGGGCGTAGAGCTGGCCGGCAAGACCATCGGCGTGATCGGGCTCGGTCGGGTCGGGGCGCTCGTGGCCCACAGGGCAGCGGGGTTCGGGATGCGGGTCATCGCATTCGATCCGTACGTCGGTGCCGAACGCGCCAAGGAGATGGGCGTCGATGTGATGCCCACCCTCGAAGCACTCCTCGTTCAAGCCGACTTCGTGACCATCCACCTGCCGAGGACCGACGACACCGAAGGCCTCATCGGCGCTCACGAACTATCGCTCATGAAGCCGGGCGCACGGCTCGTGAACACCGCGCGCGGCGGCATCGTCGATGAAGCCGCTCTCGCCAAGTCCCTCGAGGACGGACACCTGGGAGGGGCCGCTCTCGACGTATTCGCGACCGAACCGACGACCGACTCGCCCCTGTTCGGCTTCGACAACGTCGTGGTCACGCCGCATCTGGGAGCTTCGACGGCTGAGGCTCAGGACAAAGCGGGCACTACCGTTGCCGAGATGGTCCGGCTCGCCCTCAAGGGAGAGTTCGTTCCCTATGCGGTGAACATCTCGGCCGGCGCTGAGGTCTCCGAGATCGTCCGTCCGTTCCTTCCTCTGGCCGAGAGGCTCGGGACTCTCCTCGCGGGACTGTCCGAGTCCGGGATCCGTCAGGTCGAGTGCGCCTACCTCGGCCGTATCTCCGAGGCCGATACCCGGGTGCTGACCCTCGGCGTTCTGAAGGGGATCCTCCGAGGTGTGGTGAACGAACCCGTCTCATTCGTGAACGCTCCCACACTTGCCAAGGAGCGAGGACTAGCGGTCAGCGAGATGAGATCGACGGTCTCGCAGGACTACGTCAGCTTGATCTCTCTTCGAGCCGATTCCGACGAGGGCACCGTGACCGTAGGTGGCACCCTGGTCGGCAAGCGCAACGCGGAGCGCGTGATGCAGGTCTACGACTTCGATGTCGATGTCGCCCCGGCGGAGAACATGATCTTCTTCACCTACGCAGACGTGCCGGGCGTGATCGGCAAGGTCGGAACCATCTTGGGTGAACACGGCGTGAACATCGCGACGATGGAGGTCGGTCGCAAGTCCGAAGGGGGATCGGCGCTGATGTGTCTGACGGTCGATGTCCCCGTTCCCGCGCACGTGCTCGAGCACATCGCCCAGAAGATAGGCGCGGATCGTCTCCGGGCCATAACCCTCCCCGCCTGACGCCCGCCTAAAGACGGTACTAAGCGTCGCCGAGACTATCCCTATGACAGCCGGGACGATGATCCCGTGTGCCCGGTGCGGCGCCGCCAACTCCCTGACCTCCCTGAGTTGTTGGAGCTGTTCGGCCCCCATGCCCCCGAGTGCGGGGGGGAGCGAGCCTTCGCCGCGCTCGACGGGGTGGGAAGGTCCGACGATCGCGACGCACGGAGCCGGTTACACGTACAGGCCGCAGGTGCAGGCGGCCAAGAACAGGAACTGGATCAGCGCTCTGATCACTTTCGTGGTTATGTTGGCAGGGATCGGGTACGGGCTGTGGTGGGTCACCGGCCGGCCTATGGCTCAGCTGCCTGACGAGATCGGGCAACGGACCCGATTCACGGATCTGGAGAGCAAGAACAACTCGGACGAGATCACGCGCGCGGATCAGTCCAACTTCGCGGGGGCGACGGTTCAGACCGGCATCTACGGCGTGCCACCGAGCCAGAAAACCTTGATCATCACGACCTTCGAGGGATCGTCTGTCACCTCGCTCACAGCCTTCGAGCAAACGCTCGGCGCGTCGGCCGAGGGTGGCCGCATGACTACCGCGGGGGGCGTGAGCCTCGATTGCTACGCGAAGGGGCCGACCTGGATAACCGACACATGCTTCTGGGAGAAGGACGGCATCTACGGAGTCGCGCAGGTGCGTGCGAGCTCCCTGGACGATGCCGAGGCCCAGACGCGAGTCGCCGTTGAGGCGGTCGTCACGAGTTGGCGAGAGAAGCTTATCGGTCGCTGAGCCTGGCTCTGAGTGCTAGGGTAGTCGGGTGATGAAACGGACACTTATGACGAACGGGAGCGCTTCAGCGTTCTGACGCGCACCCCCGCGTTACGCCTCGCCCCTTCGTCGCACCGCCCGTCCGCTTCCATCAGGAGTCCCGCTCATGAGTTCCTCGGTTAGAAACCAACGCTCGGATGTCCATCGCGTTGCCGCCGCGCGCCTGATCTCACTTTCCGGCAGCGGCGGCGCCTGGGTGGCTCTCGCCTACATCATGTTCCACATCACGGACAAGTCCTCGACCTGGGTCGCTTGGACCTTCCTGCTGACGTTCGGGGTTCAAGGGCTCCTCTCGCCCCTGGCCAGCGCTCTCGGGGACCGCTACGACCGAAAGCGACTTCTGGTGATCACCGACATCGTCGGAGCCGCCGGGTTCGTCGCTCTTGCCTTCATGCGAACACCGGGCCAGCTCCTGGCCATGGCCTTCGTCACCGCCGCGGTCGAGTCGCCGATCTGGGCGGTCTCGGCGGCTGCCCTGCCCAACCTGGTCGAAGAAGACGATCTGACCTGGGCGAACGGAGCGGTCTCCTTCAGCCGCAACCTGGGGCAGTTCGTCGGTCCGATCATCGGAGGAGGCGTCGTTGCACTGATGGCACCGGCCAGCACCGTTCCTCAGCTTCGTCTGGCCGGCTACGTGGTCTTCGGCCTCAACGCGATCTCGTTCCTGGTCTCGGCATGGCTCATCGGGACGACCGGGGGCCGTTTCAACGGCGACCGAGAGCGGGCGGAGGAGTTCCGCGGGATCCGTGCGGGGTTCGTCTACCTGTGGAAGGACCGGCTCCTTCGGTCGATGACCATAGGCTGGGTCGTCCTGCTGCTCGGCGCCGGAACGACTATCGTCGCCGAGGTCGCCTTGGCAGAAGCGTTCCACGCCGGTTCGTTCGGGTACGGCCTTCTGTCCGCGGGATGGGCGGGTGGGGCTGCGCTAGGGGCGTTGATCGCTCAAAGGTGGCTCCGAGCGCGCGGCGAGGCGAACGCCGTGATCGGGGGAGTGGCCTTCGTGGCGGTCGGACTCGCCCTGGTGGCGGTGGCCCCGGTACTAGGTGTAGCGGTTGCCGTCCTCGGGATAGCCGGTGCCGGCGATGGCTTCGGAAGCGTCGGCGAGCAGGCGATCGTGCAACGTCGCACGCCGGATGAGGTCCGCAGCCGGGTCATGGGTGCGACGGAGGCCGCGGTTCTGTTGGCGCTGGCCTGTTCGTTCGCTTTCGCCGGGATCTTGATCGAAGCCGTTGGACCCCGATGGGCCTACGCCCTCGCCGGGGTGAGTGCGGGGTTGGGTCTGATGATCCTCTTCGGCCCGCTGCGGGAGGAATCCCGGCGGCTGCGAGCCGAACTTCCTGAATAGCCACTCAGGCGGCATCGTGCCCCTGACAGGCGCGTTCTCCTGTGTGCCGTTCAGGACACCGCGACTTGAACTGAATAGCCATTCAGTAGTACGGTGCCATCCGACGACCGGTGAGCACCGGTCAGGGAGAAGGCAGCCATGTCGAATCGCTACGACGCGGTCGTGATCGGCGGGGGCCACAACGGCTTGGTTGCGGGCGCGTATCTGGCGAGGGCGGGCGCTCGCACCATCGTTCTGGAGGCTCGCCACAAGGTCGGAGGCGCCGCCGCAACCGACGCGCCTTGGCCCGAGGCCCCCGAGTACCAGGTCACCACGCTCAGCTACGTGATGAGCCTGATGCCCGACACGATCATCCGCGATCTCAAGCTGGAGCAGCACGGGTACAGGGCTCACCCGGTAGGGCCCTACTTCCTTCCGTTCCCCGACGGCCGGTGCATCGTCCAGTACGACGACGATGCGGCCAAGAACTACGCATCGTTCGCGCAGTTCTCCAAGAAGGATGCGGACGCGATCGCGCAGTGGGACGCATGGATAGGCGGTCTGGCGGAAGTCCTCGGTCCCTTGATGATGACGACTCCTCCGACGATCGGCTCCAAGCGTCCGGGCGATCTCTTCGAACAGCTGAAGCTGGCCTGGAGGTTCCGCGGTCTGGACGTCAAGAAGATCGGCGACGTCACGAGGCTGATGACCATGAGCATCGTCGACATCCTCGACCGGTTCTTCGAATCGGACCAGGTCAAGACCGTCATGGCTCTGAACGGGTTGATAGGGACCTGGGCCGGCCCTTACGAGCCGGGGACGGGGTACGTGATGGCTCACCACTCGATCGGCGATGTGGGCGACGGCCATCTCGGGTCTTGGGCGGTTCCCGAAGGCGGCATGGGGGCCGTGTCGGATGCCTGCGCCGCGAGCGCTAGGACGTTCGGCTGCGAAGTGCGCACGCATGCCCGCGTCGCCAAGATCAAGACCGCCGGGGGTCGGGCGACGGGCGTGGTCCTGGAAGGCGGCGAAGAGATCGATGCGCCCCTAGTCGTCACCGCTATCCACCCTCAGATCACGTTCCTCAAGCAACTCGATCGCGGCGAGCTTCCCGCCGACTTCGTCCGGGATATCGAGAACTGGAAGACACGTTCTGGGGTCGTGAAGATCAACTGCGCTTTGTCCGAGCTTCCTCGGTTCACGTCGAACCCCGAGCTCACCGACCTGTCCGGAGGGGTGGAGCTAGCTCACTCGATCGCCTACCTGGAGAAGGCCTTCGAGGAGGCCCGCGCCGGAAGGGCTGCGACGCAACCCTTCAGCGACGGTGTGATCCCGACTGTCTACGATCGGTCGCTCGCGCCGGAGGGCCACCACATCATCTCGCTGTTCACACAGTGGGTGCCCCACGAGTGGAGCGAGAAGCCCCATGCCGAGGAACTGGACGCCTACGCGGATCGGGTCATCGCCGGCTATGACGAGCTTGCTCCCGGCTTCGCCGCCAGCGTTCTGCACAGACAGGTGATCGGGCCCTACGACATGGAGCATGAGTGGGGGCTCATCGGGGGAAACATCTTCCACGGCGAGCTGTCCGCAGAGCAGCTGTTCCACATGCGCCCCGTGCCGGGCTACGCGAACTATCGCACGCCCATCAAGGGCTTGTACCAGGCCTCGTCCGCGACGCACGCGGGCGGAGGAGTCTGCGGCATCCCGGCCTACAACGCGGTTCGGGAGATCAAGAAAGACAGAGCGCTCAAGGCGCGGAAGGGGAAGGCAACCCGATGACTGAGCAGAACAGATCGTTCCCGTTCTACTTCGCGAGTTGGTACAAGAAGTCGCCCTACTTCGACAAGACCGTCGAGGCGGGCGCGACGAGCTGGGATCTGTACAACCACATGTTGATCCCGACGCTCTACGACGATGACGTCAAGGAGTACTGGCACCTGGTGGAGAAGGTCACGCTGTGGGACGTCGCGGTGGAGCGACAGGTCGAGATCGTCGGGCCCGACGCGGCGAAGTTCACCCAACTGCTGACCCCGCGGGATCTGTCGCAGACGCAGCCGGGGCAGTGCAAGTACGTGCTCATCTGCGCGCCCGACGGTGGCATCGTCAACGACCCCATCCTTCTCAAGCTTGCCGAGGATCACTTCTGGCTGAGTCTGGCCGACTCGGATGCGTTGCTCTACGCGGTTGGCGTGCAGGCCTTCGCGGGCATGGACGTTCAGATCCGCGAGCCGGACGTCTCCCCGCTTCAGATCCAAGGGCCCCTTTCGAAGCCGTTGGTGCGCAAGCTCTTCGGCGATGAGGTCGCCGACATGAAGTACTACTGGTGCAAGCAGGTCGAACTGGACGGGATCCCCGTAGTCGTCTCGCGTACCGGCTGGAGCGCCGAGCTCGGTTACGAGGTCTATCTGCGCGACTCCGGCCGGGCGGCGGAGCTCTGGGACAAGATCATGGACGCCGGCGAGGAGTTCGAGATCCGCGCCATCGCCCCGAGCGACCAGCGACGCATGGAAGCCGGCATCTTCAACTACGGCAACGACATGGACATCTCGAACAACCCCTTCGAGATCACCGGCCTGGAGCGGCTCGTCGAACTCGACAACGACAACATCTTCGTCTCGCGCGCGGCTCTGCAGAAGATCCGTGCGGAGGGTGTCTCGAAGAAGCTCGTTGGCGTGAAGATCGACGGAGAACCCCTGGGGATGTGGCTGGAGGACTTCTGGCGGATCGTCGAGGGCGGCGAGGAGGTGGGCCACCTCGTCAGTGCCTCATACTCACCACGCTTGGAGTTCAACATGGGGTTCGCCTGGGTTCCGATCGCCAAGGCTGAGGAGGGCTCTCGTATCCAGATCGGATCCCCGACGGGAACCATGACGGCGACGGTGGCGGCATTGCCGTTCCTGGATCCGAAGAAGGAGATTCCGGCGAAGAGCTAGGCGGGCTGGCTGGGCAGGAAGACGCAGAGAAGGGCTCTCCGGTCCCGGCGCCCGCATGCTGGGTGGGCGGGTTGCTAGGCATGCGCTCGTCCGCGATGCTGTGCTGATGCAGGAGTTCCCTCTCGGACCCGAGGTGCTCGTGGGCAGCCTCGCCCCCTTCGGCGAAGCGCGCGCGCTGCCTTCTCGGACCTATACGTCGGCCGAGGTCTTCGAATGGGAGAGGGAGCATCTGTTCGCGCGCTCCTGGGTATGCCTTGGCCGCGCGGGGCTGCACCGGCGCGCTCGGGGGCAGAGGGAAGCCGGCGGATGGACCTTCTCGCGAACGTCCCAGGGCCTGGAGTTCGAGGAGCAGTTCGGAAACCTGTTCGAGCACCTGGCCCCTTATGAGCCCGAGAGACTGGTGGTCGGCGCCCGGCACTCCTACGAGGTTCGTGCCAACTGGAAGTTGATCCACGAGAACTACCAGGAGTGCTACCACTGCTCGGAGATCCACCCGGCCCTTTGCAAAGTGACTCCGCCGGATAGTGGCTACTCGATCGATCAGCGTGGCATGTTCGTCGCTGGCCCTATGGATCTTCGCGACGACGTCGAGACGATGTCGCTGGACGGCAAGTCCCACGGCATCCCTCTGCGCGGACTCTCGGGCAGAGCGCTCCGCGAGGTGGGGTACTTCGGCGTCTGGCCGAACCTGCTCATCAGCCCTCACCCGGATTACGTGCTGACCCACCGGATCGAGGCGCTGGCCGCCGACCGCGTCTACATCGAGTGTGAGTGGCTCTTCCCTCCGGAGTTGGTCGCGCGCCCCGGCTTCGATCCGGCCTATGCGGTCGACTTCTGGGACATCACGAACGGAGAGGACTGGCGCGCGTGCGAGTCCCTCCAGCGCGCGGCCGCCTCGCGCGGGCACAGGCCCGGCAGGTTCTCGACCGGTTGGGAGGCCGGTGTCTACATGTTCACGCAGATGGTCGCGCGCAGCTACGTGGAAGGCCGCCCCGCGCTCCCCGAGCGCACGCCCGACATCGCCAAGATCCCGCGCTACGAGTTGCTCGCCGCGCAGCGTTCAGGATCCGGTTCTTGACCGAGTCGCTGTCCTTCGACCGAGCCGCGGAGTACTACGACAGGACGCGGGTAACGGACCCTGGCAGCCTCGGCGAGGTACTCGACCTACTCGCGCAGGAGTTCTCGGGGCCCGGCCGCATCTTGGAGATCGGTGTCGGAACCGGAGCGATCGCTCTCCCGCTGTCGGCTAAGGGCATCAGTCTCGCTGGCCTGGATCTGTCGAACGCGATGATGTCGAAGCTCGTCGAGAAGGCGGGGGGTACGCTTCCTTTCCCGCTCATCCAGGCGGACGCGACGAGGCTCCCCTGCGGCGATGGGACCTTCGCGGGAGCCTATTGCAGGTGGGTCCTTCACCTCATCCCCGACTGGATGGGCGCGGTCGCCGAGCTCTGCCGGGTTGTCCGAGAGGGAGGAGTCATCGTGACCGAACCCGGGGGATTCACGGGGCGTTGGCAGGAGATGTGGCTTCGGTTCGTCGACCTTCTGGGCGACCGGGTTCGCCCGGTCGGCCTCGACTGGGTGGACCAGACCGAAGCCCTGGACGAAGCCTTCGCCGCCTCAGGCGCCCGTCGCCGTGAGCTTGGCGAAGTCATGTCCCACAACGGGACTACGCTCCGCGACTACTTCTCAGAACTGGAGGAGCGGCTCTACAGCTGGACCTGGCGGGTGCCTCCGGAAGAGCTCATGCCGGCTATAGCCGAAGTCAAGGCCTGGGCGGAGCGAACCTTTCCGGACTTCGACGCACCATTCGACCCACTCGTACCCATGTCGTGGCGTGCGTACGACGTCGGCTAGCAGCCTGGCGTCGCTCCTCGGTATCCTGTAGAACCCGTGGGGAGCGTTCCCGCTGGTCGTTCGAGAAGGAGGCTTCGGTGCCGATCACGCCCGTCGAGAAGATCTGGATGGATGGAGAACTGGTTAACTGGCAGGACGCCACCGTCCACGTACTCTCGCACGCGCTGCACTACGGCAGCGGGGTCTTCGAGGGCATCCGTGCATATGAGACCGCGCGCGGCCCGGCCGTCTGGCACCTGGACGAGCACCTCCGGAGGCTCGCGCGTAGCGCCAAGCTCTACCACATGGACCTTCCGTACTCGCACGAGGCTCTCGTCGACGCGACCAAGGACACGATCCGCGCGAACGGCTTGAACGCTTGTTACGTGAGGCCGCTGGCGTTCCGCGGCTACGGAGAGATGGGTGTGAACCCCCTCAACGCGCCGATCAACGTGACGATCGCCGTCTGGGCTTGGGGCGCTTACCTGGGCGAAGACGCTCTGGAGCAGGGAGTTCGCATCAAGGTTTCGAGCTGGCGGCGGAACTCGCAGAACTCGCTTCCCGCCGGGGCGAAGGCATCGGGTCAGTACATCAACAGCGTCCTGGCGAAGGTCGAGTCGCTGAAAGCCGGTTACGACGAGGCCATCATGCTGAACGAGGCGGGCACGATCACCGACGGCTCGGGCGAGAACGTGTTCGTTCTTCGCGAAGGGGTGCTGTTCACGCCGCCGACCCAGGCCGGGTGCCTGGACGGCATCACGCGCAACACGGTTATCACCTTGGCGCGCGAGGCCGGCTACACGGTCCGCGAGGAGAACCTGGTCCGCACCGATCTATACAACGCCGATGAGTGCTTCTTCACCGGAACCGCGGCCGAGATCACGCCGATCCGCGAGGTCGACGATCGCGTGGTCGGCGAGGGCCATCGCGGCCCGATCACCAAAGAGCTGCAGGGCGCTTTCTTCGCCGCAACCAAAGGCGAGAACGACAAACACACAGACTGGCTCACCTACGTCGACTGAAACCCCTCAGGCGATCTTCGAAGGGTCGGTGTTCGCTCCGCAGATGATCACGACAACGCGCTCATCCGGCTCGGGGTCGTAGGCGGCGGTCTGCAAGGCGGCAAGAGGGGTCGCGGCTCCCGGTTCGGCTACCAGGTGGACCTCCTCCCAAAGCGTTCGCTGGGCTTGCATGATCGCCTCGTCGCTGACCGTTATCACGCGGTCGACGAAGCGCTTGGAGATCTCGTAGGCGATCATTCCGGCCCGCCGGGGCCCCAGCGAATCGGCCGCGACGCCCGACACCTCTACATCTACCGGCCCCCCGGCTTTCAGGGCTGCAGATAGGGTGGGTGACAGCTCTGGTTCGACGCCGATCACCTTGACCTCGCCGGCGAACCACGCGGCGATCCCGCCGATGAGCCCTCCACCGCCGACCGCGACCACGACCGTGTCCACCCCGGCGATCTGATCAGCCAGCTCCCTTGCGATGGTCCCCTGGCCCGCCACGACTTCCGGCTGATCGAACGGATGCATGAAGAGCGCGGAGGAAGTCATTGCCTGCTCCTCGCAAGCCGCCGCCGCTTCGGAGTAATAGCCCGGGATCACCGTGACCTCCGCTCCATGCGCCCGGATCATGTCGATCTTCACCGACGGCGAGGTCTCCGGGACGAAGATCTGGGCGCGGTGGCCGAGTTCCCTGGCGGCGAAGGCGACGGCTAGGCCGAAGTTTCCCCCGCTGGCTGCGATGACGCCTTCGGGACCGACTTCGGCCGCGAGCATGCGGTTGAAGGCGCCGCGAGGCTTGAACGAGCCCGTGTACTGAAGAAGTTCCAGCTTGAGGGCAAGCTCGCCGGGGATCCCGCCGAGTGCGAACGGACCCAGATCCAGGACCGGGGTGCGCCGCACCCTGCCGAGGATCCGCTCGGCAGCGTCCTCGATGTCGGCGCGAGTTATCGGGCCGGGCTCGAGCCCGGGGGCCATCAGGTCCATGGGGGTATCAAACCACCGACGGGGGCCCGCTGCGCCTGACAGGCTCTCCGGCCGCTCCTACCGTTCGAACCCGAACGACCCTCCAGGGAGGAGCCCGGCAACGTTCGCCAAGTCCGACATCGAGGGAGTCGAGGTCTCCACCGAGCACCGGATAGGTGGTGAGCGCGTCGGTTCCCCGGACTGGGACCTGTTTGGACGGGGGAGGCTTCGCTGACGCTGTTCTCATGGAGCCGATCGCCGGCTACTGGCGCAAGGTCGGCTCCACCTTCGACGGCGGTAAGACGTTTCCGTAGAGACTGCGTGCGGTAGCCTCGAAGGCCATGAGACTCCTTCGATTCCGCTTCGGCGACCGCATAGCGACCGGCTTCATCGAGGACCCTTCCGGTGACACGATCAAGGTGATCGAAGGCACGTTCTTCGACCGGCCGATCCCGACCGGGGAGGAGGTCCCGCTGGACGACGTTCGGTTGCTGGCGCCGATCCTTCCCTCGAAGATCGCGGCCATCGGCAAGAACTACGCCGCCCACGCCGCCGAGTTCGGCGGAGAGGTTCCCGAGGAGCCCCTCATGTTCTTGAAGCCGTCGACCGCGGTTATCGGGCCCGGTGATCCGATCCCATTGCTGCCGATCAGCCACCGCGTGGACTACGAGGGAGAACTCGCCGTCGTGATAGGACAGATCGCGCGCAACGTTCGCACGGAGGACGCGGGCAGGTACATCCTGGGGTACACCTGTGCGAACGACGTGACGCTGAGGGATCTGCAGAAGAAGGACGGCCAGTGGAGCCGCGCCAAGGGCTTCGACGGCTCGTGTCCTCTGGGTCCCTGGATCGAGACCGACCTGGATCCGACCGATGTTCTGGTGCAGACCCGCCTGAATGGCGAAGTCCGGCAATCCGCTCGCACCAGCGATCTGGCCTTCGGCGTGGCGACCCTGATCGAGTTCATAACCGAGTTCATGACGCTGCTTCCGGGCGACGTCATCTTGACCGGAACCCCCGAGGGTGTGGGCAAGCTGGCTCCCGGCGATGTGGTGGAGATAGACATCGACGGCCTCGGCGTTCTCCGCAATCCGGTGGCGGTCAAGTGAAGGTCCGCGCGCGCTTCGCGCCGGCTCCCAGCGGTTCCCTTCACGTCGGAAACGTCAGGACGGGGCTGTTCAGCTGGGCCTTCGCCCGCCATCACGGAGGCGAGTTCATCCTGCGCGTCGAGGACACCGATGCCAGCCGAGTCACCGAGGAGGCCTACCGCGGCGTTCTGGAATCGCTCGCCTGGCTCGGGATCGACTGGGACGAGGGCCCGGACGTCGGCGGCCCGTTCGAGCCGTACCGCCAGTCCCAGCGGCTCGACATCTACCGGGAGCACGCCGATCGGCTCCTGGCGTCCGGCCACGCCTATCGCTGCTACTGCACCGCCGAAGAGCTGGACGCGCGCCGCAAGGCGGCACTCGCCGCCGGGCGACCTCCCGGCTACGACGGCCGCTGCCGAGTGCTAACGGAAGAAGAGCGCGCCGCACACGAGGCCCAAGCTCGCCCCTCCGCGCTGCGTTTCGCTATGACCGAAGGCGAGCACGTCTTGAGCGACCTCGTCAAAGGAGAGGTTCGTTTCCCGCCGGGGCAGTTGGGAGACTTCGTCATCGTGCGCTCGGACGGCTCGCCCGTCTTCCTGCTCGCGGTTGCGGTCGACGACATGCTTATGGGTGTCACCCACGTGATCCGGGGCGACGATCTTCTGGCGAGCGGCCCACGCAACGCCGCCGTGATCCAAGCCCTCGGGGGAACCCCCCCGGTCTACGCCCACGTTCCCCAGGTGCTCGGGCCCGACCGGCAGCCCCTCTCCAAGCGTCACGGCTCGACCAGCGTCGAAGCCTTCCGCGAACAGGGGATCGTCCCCGAGGCCTTGATGAACTACCTCTCACTTCTCGGCTGGTCCAAGGACGCGGAGACGACGCTGGTCTCGCGCGAGGAGCTGATCGCCTCGTTCGACCTTGACCGCGTCTCGTCGAACCCGGCCGCATTCGATACCGCCAAGCTCGAGTGGATGAACAACCACTACATCCAGACACTGGAGGACGACGATCTCGCGTCGCGTTGCGTGCGATTCTTGACCGAGGCCGGACTGCTGGTGGACCCCGTGCTCCTCGGCCGCGCGATGCCACTCGTCAAAGAGCGGATGAAGACGCTGGCGGAGTCGGTCGAGCTGCTCAGGTTCTTGTTCTCCGACGATGTCGAGCCGAACGAGAAGGCCGCCGGCCTCATCGAGAAGGCTCCCGAGGGGTACCTGGCGGCCGCCACCGAAAGGCTCGAGACGCTCGATCCGTGGACGGCTGAGGCGATCCAGGAGGCCCTCGACGGGCTCGCCGAAAGCGCCGGGCTGAATCGCACGAAGGGCTGGCAACCGATCCGAGCAGCGGTTACCGGATCCAACGTCTCACCGCCCTTGCCGCAGTCCCTCGAGTTGCTCGGGAGGGATCGAACGGTAGCTCGCTTGGTCGGCTCGGCTCGATGAGGCGATCGGCGACCCTGCTGCTCACCGCCGCAGTGATTTCCTCCTTGTTCTCGCTGGCTTCACCCGCGACCGTTCGCGCGAGGGCGGCAACGGTTTCCAAGCCGGTCATCGCCGCGGACCCCATCGCGTTCGGTGCCGACCGCAAACGCCAGATGGCCGCGTACTCGCTGCGTCACTACGGCAGGCGGACCTGGCATCTGACCGGCCCGCGTGTCATCGTCGAGCACTACACCGACGGCACGACCTACTCGGGGGCGTGGGAAACGTTCGCCTCGAACGCCAGGCATCTGGGGGAACTTCCCGGGACCTGCACACACTTCATCATCGACACCGACGGAACGATCTATCAACTCGTCAGGCTAAGGATCAGGTGCCGGCATGTGATCGGCATCAACCAGACCTCGATCGGGATCGAGCACGTCGGAACGAGCGAGAGCCAGATCCTGCGGAACGACGCGATGATGGACTCCTCGCTGGCGCTGACCCTCTGGCTGATGCAGAAGTACGACATCAATGTGGGCAACGTTATCGGGCACGCGGAGAGCCTGGACAGCCCCTACCACCGCGAGCGATACCCGGAATGGAGGTGCATGACCCACTCGGACTGGAGCAGGCCCGACATGAAGATCTACCGCGGCCGGATCCGGGATCTGGCGCGCTCCGTGGGGGTCAGGGCGGGAGCCGGTCCGGTTTGGAGTCCGGATTGCTAGCGGAGAGGCTTGGCTAGGCGCCTGCGGAGTCGTAGGGTCGAGGGGCGCGGCCCCGCGTGAGATGGGGGAGGGTAGATGCCCAAGACTCTCAGCCTGCCGGAGCGCCAGGACTCTCTGGGTACCTGGCACCAGGTCCTGCACGACGTCTGCTACTGGTGCGGGTGCGGATACCTGTTCGCCGAGGACGATCACGACCTCGTCTGGGAGCCGGGGGTCAAGCGCAAGACCGGCTGCACCGACGACATCTGCGAGTGCCACACCAACCCGGTCATCGGGACGCGTCGAGACTGAGATCCGCGAAGTTCGTCGCCACTTCCTCTCCCGGGTAGGGTTTGCGCCATGTCTGCACGTCGGCCGGTCCTCGCGCGTCGCCGATCCCGGCTCTGGCTGGGGACGATCACGGCGCTCACGCTGCTGGCCGCCTGCTCGGGCCCGGGTTCAACCACTCCAACACCCCCCGTTACGCCGACGCCGGTCCCTCCGGGGTTGGAGAAGATCGAGCACCTGATCTTCATCGTTCAGGAGAACCGTTCGTTCGATCATTACTTCGGCACGTACCCGGGCGCGGACGGTATCGCGATGAGAGCCGACGGCACTCCGAAGGTCTGCATCCCCGATCCCGTCCTTGGACACTGCTCGCGGCCGTACCACTCGACGAACCAGTTCGCAGAGGGCGGGCCGCACGCTCAGCCGGCCTCGATCGGCGACATCAACGGCGGCCTGATGGACGGTTTCGTCAGGGAGGCTGCCAAGCAGACGTCGAGCTGTGCAGGCGACCGTTTCAAGGCCGGGTGCGAGGACTTCCTCGGACCTGAAGACCAGCCCGACGTCCTCGCCTACCACACCCGGACTGAGATCCCGAACTACTGGGCCTACGCTGACAACTTCATGTTGCAGGACCGGATGTTCGCACCGACCGACTCATGGACCCTGCCCGCGCACCTGTACCTCGTGTCTGCATGGGCCGCGGTCTGCTCCGACCCGGCCGACCCGATGTCGTGTCGTTCCAACGTGGACCTTCGGGGCGAAGGCGAGCAGCATCGGTACGGGCGGCCACCTATCTATGCCTGGACCGACATCACATACCTCCTCCACGAACAGGGTGTTAGCTGGGCCTACTACACCGGCCGGGGCACCTGCGTGGACAAGAGCGTCAAGTGCGACTCGACCGCGGGGCCATACGGTTCGACGCCGTCGGGGAAGAACACGCTGCCCGGCTTCGTCGACGTCAACGAGAACGACCAGCTCGACAGGATCCAGTGGCACGACGATTTCACGGCGGCTGCGGCCTCCGGCACTTTGCCGTCGGTCTCTTGGCTGGTTCCGGGGAACCAGGCGAGCGAACATCCCGGATCGGGGACGCCGATCCGCAGCGGTCAGGCTTACGTGACCCGGATGATAAATGCGGCCATGAACGGACCGGACTGGGAGTCGACCGCGATCTTCTTGACCTGGGACGACTGGGGCGGTTTCTACGATCACGTCGTGCCCCCAAGGGTTGCCGGGGGGAATGGCTACGGACTCCGCGTTCCCGGGCTCGTGATCAGCCCCTGGGTGAAGCCCGGGTCGATCGACTCACAGGTGTTGTCCTTCGATGCCTACCTGAAGTTGATCGAGGACCGGTTCCTGGGAGGCCAGCGCCTCGACCCGGCAACCGATGGCCGGCCCGATTCCAGGCCTACCGTCAGGGAGAACGAGGCGATCTTGGGCGACCTGTCGACGATCTTCGATTTCACGCAGGAGCCTCTCCCGCCACTCATCCTGGACCCGACCCCCTAGTCGGGGAACGGGTAGCTCGATGGCAGGGGACTGGGCAACTCGGACTCCGTTCCGTAGACGACGAGTATCTCCTGGTTCCCCTCGTCCGCGACCAACGGGATGTTGAGCAGGTCGCCGACGTTAGGTCTGCCGTCGACGAAGACCCTCAGTACACGCCCGCCCTCGTTGCAGACGTCTCCTATCTCGTTGGCCGTGAACCGCACGCCCCAGATCGCGAAGAGGGCTCGAAGCGAGTAGGACTCCTCACCGATCACCGTGACGACTCCCGAGGGATCGTGGGTCTGGATAGGCGCGGTGATACCTGGCCCGATGCCGATGTCGGCCGGAACCGTAACGGGCTTGCCGCCGATCACTACATCGATGTGAACATATCGGCGCTGGGGATCCAGGGTGTCCGGATCGACAGGGCGCATGCCGATGCGATCCATCCGAGCCGCGAGGGTCGCGTTGTCCACAGGCCACGGAGGGGGGATGTCCCTTATGCCTTCACCGACGACCGTTTCCGATTCGGGAACGCCCGTCATGCCCAGTGGGGGGTCGCACTGTCATGCGGTCACCTTCACGACCACGAAGGCAGTCGCACCGAGGAAGAAGATGATGAGCCAGATGGTCTCGAGCACGGCGCGGACCTTCTTGCGATCGAATGGAGGTCGCTTGCCCATGCGTACCTACCCCTCGCAGGC
Organism: Actinomycetes bacterium; assembly: GCA_031423155.1. Taxonomy (GTDB): domain Bacteria; phylum Actinomycetota; class UBA4738; order UBA4738; family HRBIN12; genus JANPEZ01. Next base: position 62,184 of record JANPEZ010000033.1, on the reverse strand, counting down.
GGTAACCGTCGTGCTGTCAAGGCAGACGTCGATACCATCGCCACCGTCGATGGGGTTGTTCCCACGATCGCCCGCCAGGACGTCATCGCCGGTGCCGCCGAAGATCGAGTCGTCGTTGAAGCCGCCGTACATGTGATCGTTGCCCGAGCCGCCCCGGATGGTCTCGTTCCCGTCACCGCCGTAGGCCGCGTCATCGTCGGGGCCTCCGAGGATCACATCGGAACTGCTGCCGCCGTGCATGGCGTCGACCCCCCCGCCGCCGAGCAGCCGGTCCACCCCGCTCTCACCGGACAGGAAGTCGTTGCCTCCCGAGCCCTGCATCAGGTCATCGCCCGAATCGCCGACCAGGACATCACCCCCGCCGTCCCCGTCGAGCGCGTCGTCGCCGGCATCGCCGAATATCCCATCGCGACCCGCCCCCCCGAGAGCTGTGTCGTTGCCGATACCCGGCAGGAGTACGTCGTCGCCCTCGTTCCCGCAGATGACGTCATCGCTTCCGAGACCCGACACCACATCGTCGCCCCCGAGCCCGGCTATGACGTCGGAGCTCGGTGTCCCCACCAGGTAGTCGTTCCCTCGCGTTCCCACGATCGTCGCTCTCAACCCGGCGCACCTGGAGGACCCACCCGATGGCGGGGTAGGCCTGCTCGGGCTCGTCGACTCGCAGGCCGTGGCTTTCCCCTGTAGGCAGGAGTCCTGGTCGGCGCCACCGTTCAGCGAGTTCGTGTCCAGGCTTCCGTCGACGATGTCGTCTCCGGTCCCGCCCCTCAACGCGTCGTCGCCGATGCCGCCGTAGATCCGATCGTGGCCGGCGCCTCCGTTGGCGTCGTCGCTTCCTTCCGCGGCCCAAAGGATGTCGTTGCCACCCCCACCGGACAGGGAGTCGGCGTCGTTGTGGGCGCTTAGGACGTCTTCACCGGTTCCCCCGGAGAGCTGGTCATCGCCCGGCCCGGCATTCAGCAGGTAGTCATCGCCCGGACCGCCGACCATCCGGTCCGAGCCCGGATCGGCCTGGCCCCCGGTCATAACGTCGGTACCGCCGCCTCCCAGCAGGACGTCGCTGCCGTGAACGCCGAAGAGACCATCATCGCCCGGGCCGCCGCGGATCCTGTCACTCCCGTCCAGCCCGATCAGACTGTCGTCTCCCTCGCCGCCGCAGATCCGGTCGCCGCCGTGAACCCCCGCGATCGAATCGTTCCCCGTGAGCCCGACGATGACGTCGGCGGCGTCGGTACCCTCGATCACGTCGTTGCCGGCCGTGCCGACGATCGTGGGCGCCATGCCGAAGCAACTCGGGACCGGAGCGGCCGTGCTTGCAACGCCGGTGGGGGCAGTCGTGTTCGCGGATGGCGAGGCACCAGGGGTTCCTCCGCAGGACGCCGAAGCGACCGCCATAGCGGCGATCATGGTCAGTTTCGGCAGCCTTCGGGACGTCGCGATCGCCATGCTCCTTGCCTGGATAGGTGGGGCGGCCCTCATCCTGGGGTCAGGCATCAGACCACACGCTTCGCCATTGCGGCAATGCGTTGGGGTAGTCCCAACGGGATTCGAACCCGTGTCTCTACCTTGAGAGGGTAGTGTCCTAGGCCTCTAGACGATGGGACCTCGTGAGGCGCGGCGCGGCATAGGTTAACAGCGGTTCCAGGCCGGCTCGAGGGCATGGCCCCGGTGAGTTCCTCTACTCCATTCGGGTATCTCCGTCTACCCGGACTCAGGTATGGCCGCATCCGAGCCGATAAAGGTCGCATAGCGACTCCTCGGAGGGAGGCGGCCATATGTACGGCAGGAGACTGAAGGACGCATCCAACGACGACGCCGGTATCGCCGAGGCGATCGCCAGGACCGAGGAGCTGCGCGACTCCGAGATGAAGGAGCGGATCCGCCAGGCCGCCTCTATCTGGGGTTCGACCGCGCTGCAGCTGCTCGAGGTCGAGCCTTTGGACCCTAGTTCTCGCCTTGATCCCTGGTGAAGCCGAGTTCGCCGTCGAACTCCTGAAGCTTCTCGATGTGCATCCACTTGTGGCGGCGGCTGATCCTTGCCAGGAGCTGATGCACGTCCTCGTCGGGTAGGTCTCCGGGGCTCTCCTTGATGATGAAGCGGGCTCGCCAGTGATCCAGCGTGTCGGTGATCGCCCCCGTGGGGGGAAAGACCTTCGTTCCCCGGCTCGAGACCATCTTCAGCGAGAGCCTCGTGTCCTGGGATAGCTCCATGAGCGAGGCCCCCAGCTCCGTTGCCGAGAGCGGTGATTCGATGAAGACGTCCATGCCAACGACGGCGCGGGAGGCCGGCCTTACGTAGTCGGGGTCCGATCGAAGCACCGGGAGTTTCAAAGGAGTGTGATCTCTCACCGTCCAGGTCTGCGAGCGCTTACCGAGGTTGCCGATGATCGCGTCCGTGTACTCGGAGGTCGGGGTTCCGCGGTCGTAGCCCAGGACGTCGCCGGTGAGCACTCCCTCTTCAAGCGTGACACCGATCGCGTGTTCGATCGCGTCGGCCTGTTCGAACATCTCCAGATATCGCAGCATCATCACGGCCGACATGATCATCGCGGTCGGGTTGATCACGTTCTTTCCGGCGTATTTCGGAGCCGAGCCGTGAACCGCCTCGAAGATGGCGATCTCGTTGCCGATGTTCGCGCTGGGAGCGAACCCGAGGCCTCCGACCAGGGCCGAGGACAGATCGCTGATGATGTCCCCGTTCATGTTGGTCGTGACGATCACGTCGAACTGCTCGGGCTTCTTGACGAGCTGGTGGGCACAGTTGTCGATGATGACGTGCCAGGACTCGATCTCGGGATACTCGGGCGCAACCTGCTCGAAGACCCTCTTCAACGTCCCTTCCGTGAACTTCATGATGTTGGCCTTCGTCGCGCACGCCACGCTGGAGCGTCCCTCACTGCGGGCGTACTCGAAGGCGAAGCGCGCGATCTTCTCCGAGCCCTTGACGCTTATCAGCTTCAGGCATTGGGCTACCCCGGGTGTCTGCATGTGCTCGATGCCGGCGTACAGGTCCTCCACGTTCTCGCGGACGATGACCAGGTCTACGCCCCGGCCGCTGTAAGGGGTCTTTACTCCGGGCATCTCGCGTACGGGTCGGACGTTCGCGTAGGTCTCGAAGAGCTTTCGAAGTGTGACGTTCGCGGACTTCTCGCCGAAGCCGATGGGTGTTTCCAGCGGACCCTTCAGGGCCACTCGCGTGCGTGATATCGAGTCGATGGTTTCGGCCGGAACGCCTGAGGGCAGGCCTTTCTTGAAGACCTCGGCCCCGGCCTCGGTCTCCTCCCACTTGATGGGAGCTCCGGCGGCGGCGACGATCCGGCGCGCGGCGGCGACGACCTCCGGTCCTATCCCGTCTCCTGGGATGAGGGTGACGAGGGTCTTGCTGTCGTTCGGTGCCATTGCCCCCACGATGACTTCTCCATTCGACGAGTTAACCCCATGCTACCGGTGGGCTGCGCAACCCGCCGGGCCCTGATAGGGTCGCCGCCCGTGACCCGCCCCCGACCTGTCGCGTCCTTGATCGTCGCTCTCATGGCGTTCGCAGCCTGTACCACGAGCCGAGAGCCGGCGCCCGGTTCTCCATCGGCCACGGTCCCTCCGGTGGAACGGCTGAAGGGATTCGACAACATCCAGCACGTCATCTTCATCGTCCAGGAGAATCGCTCCTTCGATCACTACTTCGGCACCTACCCCGGAGCCGACGGTCTCCCGGTCAACGCGTCGGGCAAGTTCACAACCTGCGTTCCCGATCCGGTTGCAGGCGGCTGCGCGAAGCCGTATCACGATGAGACCCCGATCGACCTCGGAGGGCCCCACGCCCACCCCCATGCCTTGATCGATGTCAACGAGGGGAAGATGGACGGCTTCGTGCGAGCGGTCAGCGAAGGTCCCTTCCCGTGTGCGAAGACACGCGCCCCTGCCGACTGCGGGGGTCACCTGGGGCCGGAGGGCCAGCCCGACGTCATGGGCTATCACGATGCTCGCGAGATCCCCAACTACTGGGCCTACGCGGACAACTACCTGTTGCAGGACCGTATGTTCGCTCCGACGGACTCGTGGACCCTGCCCGCGCATCTGTTCCTGGTCTCCGCGTGGTCGGCCACCTGCTCGGACCCCTTCGATCCGATGAGCTGCCGGTCGGACCTTTACGTCGACGACGTGATCGATCGCCAGAGGATCGGGGCACACCCGCCGATCTACGCCTGGACCTCGATCACCTACCTGCTTCACGAGGCCGGGGTCAGCTGGGCGTACTACCCGGGCGGCTCCCTCTGCACAGAGAGGCCCTGTCCCGTCGACGGGGCTACCGCGGCCCAGAACCCTCTGCCGTCTTTCACCGACGTGCACGAGACGGATCAGTTCGACAACATCAAGACCCACGGGGAGTTCCTGGCTTCGTTGAAGGACGGAACGCTGCCGACCGTCTCGTGGCTGGTTCCGGGTGGGGGAGGCATCAGCGAGCACCCGGGGAACGGGGCGCCACTGACGAAGGGACAGACCTACGTAACGAAGATGATCAACGCGGTGATGCGAAGCGACTACTGGTCCACGAGCGCGATCTTCTTGACCTGGGATGACTGGGGCGGTTTCTACGACCATGTGCTGCCCCCGAGGGTCGATGAGAACGGCTATGGCCTAAGGGTTCCCGGCATAGTCATCAGCCCCTGGGTCAAGCCCGGCATCGACTCGCAGGTCCTATCGTTCGACGCGTATCTCAAGTTCATCGAGGACCTGTTCCTCGGGGGGCAGCGCCTGGATCCGAAGACCGACGGACGGCCCGACTCGCGCCCGACGGTTCGGGAGGACGTGAAGATCCTGGGCGACCTCCGCGACGAGTTCGACTTCACTCAGGAGCCGCTACCGCCCCTGATCTTGGATCCTCACCCCGGGCCAGGACCGGCGTCGATCCCGGGCGGCTAGCCGACTCCGGTCATCGTGCCGGCGACCTCTTCGGTCGACTGCCCGCTCTTTCGCAGCACGATCGCCACGCAGGCGATCGCGATGAGTGTCAGGAGCAGGAGCAGGGTCGAGATGGAGGCGACCTCGGGCCGCAGGACCGCCCTGATCGATGAGAAGACGTAGACCGGCCAGGGTGAGGCGCCAGCGACGCTCACGAAAGAAGAGATGATCGTGTCGTCGAGGCTGAAGCTGAACGACAGTAAGGCTCCCGCCAGCACCGCCGGCATCATCAGGGGCAGTGTGATCTCGCGGAAACGCTTCGTCGGGGTCGCGTAGAGGTCCGCGGCCGCTTCCTCGAGGGACTCCTCGAGTCCCTCCAAGCGGGCACGGACGATCAGCGTCACGACGGCTGTGGAGAAGAGCGAGTGCCCGACCCAGAGGCGCAGCATCCCGTAGCTGATCGCCGGGATCGCTGTGTCGGGGCCGAACGGTCCGCCGATCCGCACGTACCAGATGAGCAGCGCGATGGCGTTGACGATCTCGGGAGTGACAAGGATGAGGAACACCAGGCCCATGAACAGAGGGGTCCACTTGCCTTTGCGCCGGGCGAGTGCGATGCCCGCGAACGACCCCAGGATCGTCGAGATGAAAGCGGTGCCGGCGGCCGCGGCTACCGAGGTCTTGATCGCGTTCGTGATCGTCGGGTTCGTCAGGCCCGTATGGAACCCGTCGAACCCGAAGCCGTTCCACACGAGCAGAGCCCGGCCGTTGTTGAAGGAGTAGATGACGATCATCAGGATCGGCAGGAATAGGAAGACGAAGACCAGCACCCCCCACAGCCGCAGCGCGAGGTTAGTCAGGTCGCGGCGATGCCGGGCCCCCCGTACGACGGCCGAGCTCATGCGACCACCTCCGGGAGGGTGATCTTGCGAGAAGCGCGCGCGATCGTGCGGATAACCAGACCGAGTGCCGCGAAGGTCGCGACCGCTCCCAGGATCATGACGATCAAGATGACGGCTTGGGCCGAGCCGAGCGACCAGTTCTGGGCGACCGAGAACTGGCTGGCGACCAGGGCGCCGGCCATGTTGCCCTTGGCCCCGCCAAGGACCGTCGCCGTTATGTAGTCGCCCGTGAGCGGGATGAACACGAGAAGCAACCCGGCGACGATGCCCGGTGAGGCGAGCGGCAACGTCACCTGTCGGAAGGTCTTCCAGCGGTTGGCGCCCAGGTCCTTCGAGGCCTCCCTCATCGAGGGGTCGAGGCGGTCCAGCGCTACGAACAACGGGAAGATCATCAGGGCCAGGTAGTTGTAGACGACACCGAGTTGTACCGCGCCGACGGTCTGAAGCAGGTGCAGCGGCTCGCTCCGTAGCCCCAGGTCCTGCAGGAGCGTGGACAAGGGCCCTTGCGGTGAAAGGATGATCAGCCACCCGATGGTCCTGACCAAGAAGTTCACGAAGAACGGCACGATGACCAGCCCGAGCAGGACTCCCCGCCACCTTGCCGCCACGCGCGTCGCCAGCCAGTAGGCGAAGGGGAAACCGATGAGCAGGCAGAGCCCTGTTCCGATGAGCGAGATCCGGAGCGTTTGGGAGAAGACCTTGAAGAAGGTTGGGCTGAGGGCTTCCCTGTAACTGTCCAGTGACAGCCTGTCGGTCGCTATCGTGTGGAAGATGTCCGGCTTGTAACCGAACGAGTAGTAGACGATCCAAAGTACCGGGATCGTGAAGAAGAACATGAACCAGACCCATGCCGGCAGCGCCATCACGAAGCGGGGAGCCCGGATCCTCCGGGCCCCCGCTTCGGACTCAGCTACACGCTGGACCATCTAGCCGCCCGCCGCGGCCTTTGCCTTGTTCCAGATGTCCACGAGACGCTGGCTAGCGGAGTTCACGGCGCCGGCCTTCATCGTGGCCACCTGCTCGTCGGTGAAGAAGACGATATCCAGGAACTCGAAGCCCGCAGCCTGCGCCGCCTCCTGCACCCCTGTGATGCCGGTGTTGTAACCGTGGAACTGAAGGTCCTGCAGCGAGGTCGCCGGATCGAGGATGAAATCGATCCAGCCGTAGGCAGCGTTCGGGTGAGGCGCGTCCGCAAGGATGCACCAGTTGTCCATCCACAGCTCGGTCTCGGGCGAACCCAGACCCCAGGCGTAGCGCTCAGGGTCCTTGACCGCGAGGAGCCCTTGCCTCGCATCACCGTTCCAGGCGTTAGAGATCGCGTAGTTGCCCTGGGTGAGCGCGATGCCCGGGTAGGAGTCGAACGCTTTCACGTGAGGAGCGAGCTCATCGACGATGAAAGCCTCGCAGGCATCCAGGTCGGCAGGGTCCTCGGTGGTCCAGTCGATGCCGTTGGCCCAGAAGTAGATGCCGGTGAGGTTGCCCGGCGCGTCCAGGACCGAGCAGTTTCCGGAAGCCTCACCCATGCATGTGTCGATGAAGTCCGACCACGTCACGATCGGCGCAGTCACGAGCGAGGTGTCGACCAGCCAGCCGGTGGAGCCCCAGTCCTTGCAGACCGAGTGCTTGTTGCCCGGATCCCATGGCTGGTTCTTGTATTGCTCCTCGACGTTGGCGAAGTTCGGCAGCCGGGTCAGGTCGAGTTCGGACAGCAGGCCGTTCTCGACCATCTGGGGGATGTAGACGCCGGTCGGCACGACGACGTCGTATCCGCTGGTTCCGGCTGCCGCCACCAGCTTGGCGATCATCTCTTCGTTGGAGGCGTAGACGTCGATCTTCGTCGCTGGACCGAAGTCGTCGGTGAACTTCTTGAACAGCTTCGGGTCGTCGTACTCGGCCCAGTGATAGAAGTTCAGTGTGTCCTCCATCGGGCCCGCGGTCGCGCCACCGGTGGGGCCTCCTGCGACCGAGGAACTACCCTTGGCGCATGCCGACAGGATCACGCTGCCGGAAAGCGCAGCCACCACTGAGCCCCCGAGGAATGCCCTACGGCTGAGCTGCCTGGCCGCCTCAGGGCTGGCCAGGATGTTCAGGTTCACGTTCGGATCTTTCACTGCTTCCCCCTCTCGTCCTTGCTCTACTCGGCCGCCATAACCGCCGCACCCGCGGCAGGGTCGGCCAAGACCTTCGCCGCCTGATCTGCTCCGAAGACGTGGGTGTGGTCCGCGTCCCATGAGCACCAAACGGTGGATCCGACCTCCAGGCGAGGAGCGCGCGGGCGAGGTAGCCGCGCGATGATCTCCTTGCGCCCCGGGGTCAGGATGACGAACTGGATCACGTCTCCCAGATGAGAGACGTTCGCCAGCGTCCCCGAGATCGCGTTCTGCGCCCCGGGAGTCTCTGCGCTCGAAACCGTTATCGCCTCGGGCCGGACGGCGGCCAGCGCCGCTAGTCCATCCGCGGCGCCGACCGGCTCCAGGGCCGTGCGGAAGGTCCAGCCATCCCCTTGGACGGTCCGGCCTTGGTCTCGAGCCGTTCCCTCGAAGAAGTTCTGCTTTCCGATGAAGCCGGCTACGAAGGCGGTCTCGGGGTGGTCGTAGATGGTGTCCGGGTCTCCCAGCTGCTCGACGCGGCCATCGAGCATGACGGCGATCCGGTCGCTCATCGACAGCGCCTCGTCCTGGTCGTGGGTGACGAAGATGAAGGTGATCCCCACCTGCGACTGCAGGAGCTTGAGCTCGATCTGCATCTCCTCGCGGAGTTTGCGGTCCAGGGCACCCAGGGGCTCGTCCAGAAGCAGCAGGCTCGGCCGGTTCACGAGCGCGCGAGCCAGCGCGATCCTCTGCTGCTGACCCCCGGACATCTCGCGAGGCTTGCGTCCTGCCAGCTTGCTCATCTTGACCATCTCGAGAGCCTCGCCGACGCGCCTGCCGATCTCTGCCTTGTCGACCTTCTTCTGGCGGAGTCCGTAGGCCACGTTCTCCGAGACCGTCATGTGAGGGAAGAGCGCGTAGTTCTGAAAGACGGTATTCACGTCGCGTTTGTGAGGTGGGATCCCCTGCACCGCATACCCTGAGATACGGATCTCCCCGCCATCGGGGTCTTCGAAGCCCGCGAGCATCCGAAGAGTGGTGGTCTTGCCGCACCCGGAGGGCCCGAGCAGCGATAGGAACTCCCCGGGCTCGACCTGAAGGTTGATGCCGTCGACGGCGGTCACCGAGCCGAAGTGCTTGGTGACGTCGATCAGCAGGACGGAACCGTTCTCTGCCCTCATGGTGTCGCGGACTCCCCTCGGACTTTCACGGGGAGTGTGCAGGAGCCAGTGCGATCCTGCAACACGTTCTGGGGTAGCGCTTCGGGGCTACGAGAGGAAGTAGCGCCGGCCCAGGGGAACTTCGCGGACGGGTTCGGCGGCCAGGACGCGACCGTCCAGGGTCACGGTTCCATCCCCGGGCGCGACCTCGATCGTGGCGATGCTCCGGTTGAGGAGCAGGTCTGCTCGGCTCAATCCTCTGGTCCCTGCGACCGCGACGACGCGCCTGCGGGTACCCAGGGTCGCCGCGATATCCCGATCTCTTGCGGCGGCCGAGACGAAGGTGGTGGAAAGGGCAGCTGACGCGTCACCTTCCGCGCCCCAGTCTGGGCCGTATCGCGTCGGTTCGGATCCGTGGATCGAGGCGTTGCCTTCGCCCATCGCGCTCCAGGAAACGACCCCACCCTTCATCACGGCCAACGGCTTCGCGCCGAAGGAGGCCGGATCCCAAAGGACCAGGTCGGCCAGATGGCCGGGCACAAGCGAGCCGACTTCCCCTGAGATGCCGTGCGTGATGGCCGGCTCGATGGTGTACTTCGCCAGGTACCTGAGGACGCGCTCATTGTCGTCGGTCCCTTCGTCGGGCAGCCACCGCGAGCCCGCTTCGGTCCCGCGCCACGCTTTCATCACGTGGGCGAGCTGCCAGGTTCTGCGCACGGTCTCGCCGATGCGGCCCATCCCCTGCGAGTCGCTGTTGATGATGGATATGGCGCCCAGCTCGTGCAGCGGTCCCTCGGCGGCCATCGTCGTGTGGCGAACGCGCTCCCGCGCGCCCTCCAGGTCCGCAAGCACGCCGGGGTTCCCCTCGTGGGCGATGAGGATCATGTCCACGGCTTCGCTCGCGGCCGAGACTCCGTACGGCAGACCCGGAGTGGTGGAGGAGCAGATGACGTTCGGCTCTCGCACGATCGCGAGCAGGTCGGGGATGTGACCGCCCCCCGTGCCCTCGACGTGGTAGGCGTGCACGGTCCGTCCGGCGATGGCGGCGACGGTCTCATCCAGTTCGCACGACTCGTTCAGGCCATCCGTGTGCATGCACACCGCGACGTCGTAGGCGTCGGCCACCGAGCAGGTCGCGTCGACGATGCGCGGGTAGGCGCCCCAATCCTCGTGGATCTTCAGACCGACCGCGCCGGACTCGATGACCCTCTCGGCGTAACCCGGCACCTCGGTACGAGCGGACGCTTGGATGCCGATGTTGACCGGAGTGCGCTCGAAGGCCTCTAGGGTTCGAAGCATCCGCCACGCGGGCTCCTCGAAACCCGCAGTGATCAACGTCGTTACCCCGGCGGAAAGAGCCACAGGGATCAGCCGCGGCGAGAGCAGGTGAACATGGGTATCGATCGCGCCGGCGGTGATGATCAGGCCGTGGCAAGGGATGGGCCAGGTTCCCGGTCCGATCGTCAGGTCGACGCCGTCGGTGATGTCGGGGTTGCCGGCCCGTCCTATGCCGACGATGCGGCCGTCCTTGATGCCGACGTCGGCCTTGACGATGCCTATCGTGGGGTCGATCACGATGGCCCCGCCGATCACGGCGTCCAGCTCGCTCTCGGAGGTCGCGCGGTCGAACTGGCTCATCCTCGAGCGGAAGTTCTTCGCGTATCCCCACAGCGCCTGGTCGGCAGGGTCGGTCAGGTCCCGTTCGATCCGGATGTGAAGGTTCGTGTCGCCCAAGCGCACGATGTCCCCGGTGGTCGGGCCGTGGCGGAGGGCGTGTTCGGCCCGCGAGATGGACTCAGGCATCGCTTTGGCCTGCGTACGCGACCAGGGGGGCTTCCTTGGTCTCGCCGGGCGCCCATCTCAGTGAATCTCCGGCGGCCAGGTCTAGCCGGAACCCCCGGGCGGCTTCTCGGTCGAACGAGAGCTTGGCGTTGGTCTCCGCGAACGGGAAATGAGAGGAAACGCGCACGGGTTTGGTCGAGGTGTTGGTGACGCTCAGCCGGATCCGTGCGCGCCCGGGCGCAAGCGCGATGTCTCCCTCGGCGAACGCGACCGACCCGGGGCCCCCGTCTGCAGCCGGGCCGAAGGGCTCTCTCAAGACGACGAGCCTGGAGCCGTCGTCCATCGAGACCTCGACCCTGATCTCGGCCGCGATGTCGGCGACACCTTCGATCACTCGGTCGGGGCCGACGGCGGCGAAGCCGGCCGCAACGACCTCGTCGTAAGAGGCCCCCGCACGCGCGGCCATGTGCATCTCGTCGCACGCCAGTGCTACCGCTTCGGGAGCGCTCAACTTCAGTCCGCGGGCCAGAATCTTGCGAGCGAGTTCGGCCGCGGTGAAGACCCGCAGGCGCTCTTCTTCGGTGGGGGTCAGTTGCATGTGATGGTCCTCACGAGGGCGAAGTCTACGCCGCCCGGTTGTGAGGCCGGGGCCGAGCGACTAGCGTGCCCCGCCATGGCGGACCTGGTCCTGCTCGGAGACGTGTACACGGTGGACGCCGCGCGGAGTTGGGCGCGGGCCGTGGCCATCACCGGGGACCGGATAACGGCGGTCGGAACCGAGGAGGAGGTTCGCGAGGCTGCTGGTCCCAAAGCCGAGGTCGTGCGCGGTCCGATGATCCTGCCGGGATTCCACGACGCCCACATCCATCCGGCCTTCGCCGGCCGCGACCTCGGGAGGGTACGCCTGGATCACCTCTCGGGAAAGAGCGCCTACCTCGATCACATCGGCGAGTACGCGGCCGTGCATCCCGATGAGCCCTGGATCATCGGCGGGGGATGGGCGATGTTCGACTTCCCGGGAGGCAACCCCGACAAGCGAGATCTGGACACGATCGTGCCCGGCCGGCCCGTGTTCTTGATGAACAAAGATGTGCACGGAGCCTGGGTGAACTCGCGGGCGCTGGAGCTGGCCGGGATAGATGCCTCGACCCCCGATCCGTGGGACGGGCGCATCGTGAAGGACCCGTCGTCGGGTGAGCCGACCGGCTCGCTTCACGAGGGAGCCGCGTACTCGTTCTACGAACGGTTCGTTCCACAGCCGGACGCGTCCGAGTGGAAGGAGGCGATCCTGCGCGCGCAGCGTTTCCTGCACCCTCTGGGGATCACGGGTTGGCAGGACGCTTGGGTACGCCCCGACCTGTTGAAGGTCTACCGCGAGATGGCCGACTCGGGCGAACTCACGGCGCGGGTCTCGGCGGCGCTTTGGTGGGATCGTCACGGCGGCGCCTCGCAGGTTGAGGGCTTTCAGGAGCAACGCTCCTGGGCCGACGGGGGTCGCCTGCGAGCGAGCACCGTCAAGATCATGACCGACGGCGTCGTCGAGAACTGCACCTGCGCTCTGCTGGATCCCTATCTCGGTCCGTGCGGGGAAGGCGACCGACCATTGGGCATCTCATACGTGGATGCGGAACCGCTGAAGGAAGCGCTGACCCTGCTGGACGCGGCCGAGTTCCAGGTTCACATGCACGCGATAGGCGACAGGGCCGTGCGGCAGGCATTGGACGCCGTCGAAGTCGCCCGAGCAGCAAACGGCATGAGCGACCTGCGCCACCACATCGCGCATCTGCAGTTCGTTACGCCGCAAGACGTCTCGAGGTTCCGCCCTCTCGGAGTCGTCGCGAACTGCCAGCCCCTCTGGGCTTGCAACGATCCCCAGATGGAGGAGCTGACCCTCTCCAAGGTTGGCCCCGACCGCGCGCGGATGCTCTACCCGTTCGCAGACATGCAGCGCTCCGGTGCCGTTCTGGCTATGGGGAGCGACTGGGGAGTCAGCTCGCCCAACCCCTTCCTGGAGATGGAGGTCGCCATCACCCGGACCGACCCGGGCAACCGCGACGGCGAACCATTGCTTCCCGAACAGGCTCTGGACCTGCCGACCTGTCTTGCGGCTTTCACCCGGGGTAGCGCATACGTCAACCACGACGACGACGCCGGTTCGATAGAGGTCGGCAAGCGAGCCGATCTGGTCGTCGCCGACCGCAACGTCTTCGAGCCTGGTCCCCTGGGGGACACGAAGGTTCAGATGACCCTTGCGGCCGGACGGGTCGTCCACGACGCCGTCTGAATCGAGCTTGACGAAGGCTGGTCGAGTATGTAGTTTACCGAGCAGTTAGATAACAAGGCGGTGAACTATGACGGCGACGGATCAGCTCGACAGGACCTTCTCGGCTTTGGCCGACCCGACGCGACGCGCGATATTGGCACGGCTGGCAGCCGGCAAGGCGACCGTTGGTGAACTGTCAGAGCCCTTCGATATGACCAAGCCGGCCATCACCAAGCACCTGAAGGTCCTCATCAAGGCCGGGCTTATCTCGCAGGGACGCGAGGCGCAACGCCGGCCGTGCAACCTTGAACCGGCGCCACTCGAAGATGCTGCAGCCTGGCTCGAGGCGTACCGGCAACTCTGGGAGGGGCGTCTGGACCGCCTCGACGACTACCTGAAGGAACTTCAAGGGAAGGGGAAGAACGATGAGTGAGACATCCGACACTGCCATGGAAACCGCCAGCGCAGAGCTCGAGATAACGAGGATATTCGCCGCTCCTCGCGAGATGGTCTTCCGAGCCTGCACTGAGGCCGATCAGCTGGCTAAGTGGTGGGGACCGGAGGGCTTCACTGCGCCGGTCTGCGAGTCCGACCCTCGTCCGGGGGGAACGATGACGGTCGTCATGCGTGATCCGGACGGAACGGACTACAAGATGACCGGAACCTACATCGAGGTGGTCGCCCCCGAGCGGCTCGTCGTCGAGTCGAAAGCACTGGATCAGGCCGGCAACGTCCTGATAGAAGCCACGAACACGATCACCTTTCGAGACGTGGACGGCAAGACCGAGCTTCATGTGAAAGCTCAGGCGGTCGCCCTCGTTCCCGAAGCAGCTCCGATGCTCGGAGGCATGCGGGCCGGATGGACCCAGAGCCTTCAGTGTCTGGACGACGTGCTGACCGGCGCGCTAGACCGCCAGATGGTGATCTCGCGGTTGTTCCAGGCTTCGCGAGAGGTGGTCTACGCGGCCTGGACGGATCCCGAGCAGCTCCCCGAGTGGTACGGCCCCAAGGGGTTCACGTTGACCATGCAGGAGATGGACGTCCGAGTCGGCGGGGCGCTCAGGTTCATCTTCCACGGCCCCGACGGTACGGACTACCCGAACGACTACGTCTACGACGAGGTCGTCCCCTCCGAGCGTCTGGTCATGACCCACGCCGACCCGCGGTTCATCTCCACCGTCACGTTCGACGACTTCATGGGGATGACGGCTCTAACGCTGCGTGTGGTATTCGAAACGGCGAGCGAGCGAGACGAAACGATCGAGAAGGTCAACGCGATCGAGCGTGGCAACGAGACCCTGGACAAGCTGGCCCAACACCTGGGTGTCGGGTCGATGTAGTGCCAACGGACCCTCAGCGGCGACGAAGGGTGAACCAGGCCGCGCCCGGCGGCCGCGTGCCGGGTTCGACGTGCACCACGTTGAACGAGTCAGCGAACCGCCTGCGGACTTCGTCCTCGACCGTCGGCCGGTGGATCAGCCCACGGTGAGAACGCTTGAAAGCGAACAACAGGAGGGTCGCCTCGGGCCGCGTTCGCTCTGCCACTCCGCGAACATAGGCCTTGCGCCTGCCTACAGGGATACCGTGGTAGCAGCCGATGTCCAGCACGAAGTCGAAAGGCCCCTCCACCCCCAGGGCTGCCAGGTCCGTCACGTCGCCTCGCAGGAAAGTCACTTCGGTGAGCGATGTCGCGGCCAGTTTCGCTCGCGCGGCCTCGATCGCGAGTTCGGAGAGGTCGATGCCGACGACCTGCCATCCAAGTCGGGCAAGGTACAGCGCGTTGGTTCCCGTACCGCACCCTAGATCCAGGGCCCGCCCGGGAGTCGCACAGGCTGCGATGAACGCCACGACCTCCGGGGGAGTGACACCCGTGTCCCAGGGCGTCACGCCTCGGCGATAAGCCCGATCGAAGGAGCGTTTCCGACGGTCCATGTTCGGACCCTTAGGAGTCCGCTTCCTCACTCGCGTGCTCGAATCCTTCGGAAACGACAGCGAAGAAGATGGGCATCGCGAAGAACAGGACCGTCGCCGCGATGGGCGACCAGTAAAGGCCGATGACCCCGCCGACCACACCCGCGCCGACGCCGATCAGGGCGGAGAAGCGGTCCGCCGCGAACCCGCGTGCGTATGCGGGGTCCTCGAGCAGCTCGGGGTGTCGCGACAACAGGTTCAGAAGTATGAACCAGGTGATCGCATCGAAGATGAGGACCGCGGCGTACAGGAGCACTTCCTGTTTGCCGTGCTTGCCTGGAAGGGACATCGCCTCAGCGAGGGTTGAGGTGACCCACGGGACGAGGGCGACACTGGCTAGAAGCAGGAGGTTGGCGGCGTTCGTGCCCCGAGACAGGTGCTTGACCCGAGAGAAGACGTTGTGATGGTTGAGCCATGCGACTCCGATGAATGCGAACGATGCTGCGAACGCTAGCAAGGTCGGCCAGAACCGCGCGATCGCGGCGAAGAGCTTGCCGTTACCCACTCCGGGTGTAGCGCGGATGCGAACCAGGTCTAGGGCCAAGAGGGTGATAGCTACCGCGAACACGCCATCGCTGAAACCCTCCGACCTACCCGTCTCGGTCGGTTCCCCGCGGCGCAGTTTCGTCATCGTCCGTACCTCCACCGGAGATCGTTGTCGACGGGAGTTCTACGCAGGAGCTCCCTGCGGTACCTTGCGACGCGCGACCCTCACGAGTGCGGTCGCGACCGGCGCGACTCCGAAGATGACGACGAAGATGGGACTCTCCTCATCGAAGATGAAGATGGCGGCGACCTGCAGGACGAACACCGGTAAGGTGCCGGCGAGCACGACCATGGCCGCCCCCTGCCCCCTGAACCTGCGGACCGACCCAGCCGCCAGGCCCAATGTTCCACAGAAGACGAGGATCGCTTGCGTGAGGGACTGAGAGATCGCCGTAACCGCGAAGTTGAGGTAGAGGGGAGCAGCAACAGCCAGACCTACCGCACCGAGTCTGCGCATCAGATCTCGCTGCTACCTGAAGCTCCCGATTCCACGCGGCGCATCTTCGCACTCCCGGTCCCGCGCAGCAACGAGCGCCGAGCTAGGGCGGGCGTGTGGTAACCCTGGGATCTGCTGGCTTGGTTAGACAAAGTTCGAACCGCCTCCGACCTGCTGAAACAGGTTGCAGAACTGTGCGTCTGAGGCCTGTTCGAGGGCTTAGGGTGGCCGATTCGCACGACATCGCATGGGAGAGATACGCCCGGCTCCTACTCCCGACCTTGGCCTGAGACACTTACAGCATGGATAAAGTGGGTGTCTCCGCCGGGCCAACCGTGGCGCGCGTCACTGGCTGCATCGGCCTCGTGGTGGGCGCACTCTTCTATCTGCAGTTCGCAGTCCAGGCGATCGGGAACGACCTACTGCAGGCAGCCTTGACATTGTGCGGAGTAGCCGCCCTCGCTGTCGGTGCCTACCGCATCCTCAGGCACCAGCATGCAGCGCTTCTTGTCCTTCTCGGAACACTCCCACTCTTGGCATTTCATGTCGTTGCCGTGTTCCTGTATCCGGATGAAAGCCCGATCTACATCGCGATGTTCGGCGTGGTGCCGGTGGTTTCGCTCGTTGTGTGGCTGGCGAGAAGGGGTTCATCCAAAGAGTCGCATGGGTAAGGGGTTGGCGGGAGCGGTTCCAACACCTTCGCCGATTTCGCGCAACACGCCTTCGCGCCGATCAGGTGCTGGCTGGGGCGCAAGGATTCGAACCTCGACTAACAGGGCCAGAACCTGTCGTGCTGCCGTTACACCACGCCCCAAGAGCGGTTTCGATGCTAACAGGTCGCCTCTTTCCCACCGGGACGCCTGCGCCCGTATGCTCCCGACACGGCCTGGGTTCGCGGATTGACCGCATGGGCCGATTACCGATACGGTGCAACGGTCTTAAGGAGCAGGGGAAGGGAGTTCGCTGTGAACAAGAGCGGCCTCGTCGCGGATGTGGCGAAGAAGACTGGTCTTTCCAAAGCCGATGTAGGGCGGGTGGTCGATGCGGCCATCGACTCGATCCAGAACTCCGTCACGAAGGGCGACCGCGTGACCCTCGCGGACTTCGGGACCTTCGAACGCAAACGTCGCAACAAGAGGATCGCTCGCAACCCGCGCAAGCCCGAGACGCCGATAGTGGTTCCGGCCCGCGATGTGCCCTCGTTCAGCCCGGGCAAGGAGTTCCGCGAGCAGGTTCAGACGAAGAAGCGCCGCCGCTGAAGCCTCGCTAGAACGTGACGAGCCGAAGGGTCCTTGCGACCTTGGCTCCCGCTTCTTCGACCAGATCGAACTTCACTCGCTGACCGAGCCGCAGTGTTCTGATCTCGGCTCCCTCCAGGGAGGTCGGGTCGATCTTGACTTCCGCGCGATCCTCCATAAGCAGGCTCCCGCTACGGGTCTCATCGTCGAAGTCCTTGATCGTTCCCTGAGCCATCTCGAGTTCCTCCTAGGTCCTTATCTGTATGCGCGATCCGAGGTCCATATCCAGGCAGACCTCGCGGGTACGCCCCTGCCGGCGCGAATGGAGCAGCTTGAGGATATCGCCCGGAACGTCCAGGTCGAAGGCCAGCTCGGGTATCTGAACGACCGCCGCCGGAACGCCGCTGGACTCGGCCGTCTCCATGTGTCTGCGGAAAGACTCCGGCCCGAACTTGGCGTGGATGGTTCCCGGAGGGCGCCTGACGAGCAGGTTCGTTCCGGTCTCGTCCTCGCTCGGTGCCAGGACCACCCGCCCGAGGGTGTGCAGGGCTTGCGTCAGCGCTTTTGATGTGACCAACGGCGTGTCGGCAAGCAGGATCGCCAGAGCTTCCGCACCCGCCGCGGTCGCCTCCTCGGTGAGCTGGCGGGCGGCGCTGGACAGGGGCGGCTTCTCCTCCGGGATCGGACGGGCTCCACGTCGGGCAGCGATCTCCAGGACCGCCTCGTCGGGGGAGATGACCCAGGATTCCCAGCCGCTCAGAGCGGTCGTCGCGTCGAGGACGTCTTCGAGCATGGCCAGCGTCAGGGCCGCGCGTTCCAACTCAGAAAGCGCGGGCGAGAGGCGGGTCTTGGCCTCTGAGAGTGACTTAACGGGGACGGCGAGGATCCGCACGCCGGCAAGACTATCGGAAGGTTTAGCCGAACCGAACCGAGAGACCGGGCCTTCCCTGCGATAGGCTCCCGCATGCTCGCAGGTCCGGTATCCGTCCAGCAGACCTGAGGAGGTCGATCCGTTTGTCATCCCTAGCACTCACGTTCGCTCCACCGCGTTCGCGGGCGAGCTCACGCGCCGCGTTCCAGGTGGTTTGCGCGTTCGCGGGCAGCGCACTCATCGCAGGCCTCGCGCAGGTGTCGATCTCGCTGCCGTTCACGCCGGTGCCGATCACCGGACAGACGCTTGGCGTCTTGCTGGTCGGTGCGGCCTATGGCCCGGCCCTCGGATCGGCGACCCTGGCCCTTTATCTCCTATGGGGCGTGGCCGGTCTCGCGGTCTTCGCCCCTAACGCCGATGGTTCTCACGACACCGGGATAGCGGTCTTGGAGCTGGCCTCCGTGACGGGCGGGTACCTGTGGGCCTTCGTCGTCTCCTCGGCCCTGGTCGGCTGGCTCTCGCGCCGGGGCTGGGACCGCGACCTCAGAAGCTCCATCGGAGCGATGCTCCTCGGATCCATCGTGATCTATGCGATCGGCGTGCCTTGGCTGATGGCATCCCTGGATGTCCCCTTGGAAACGGGTCTGGAGTACGGTCTGTACCCGTTCGTCATCGGAGACACCATCAAGATGCTCCTTGCCGCCGGACTGCTGCCCGCGGCGTGGAAGCTGCTCGAAAGGTTCAAGCCGGAGGAGGGATAGCCAACTGGAGCCTTGGTATCGCGTTTGCGCCGTCGTCGGCCTTCCGCCGGTTCGATTCTGGTTCAACTGGCATCTCGAGAACCTGGATCTGATCCCCGCGCAGGGCCCCGCGCTGATAGCCGCGAACCACATCTCCTACCTGGATCCGTGGGCCAACGTGTTCGCCGTGCACGAGGCGGGGCGGCGGGCGCGTTTCCTGGCCAAGAACGATCTGTTCGAAGTCCCCGTCGTGGGCAGAGCTTTGAAAGGCGCAGGTCAGATCCCCGTTTCGCGCGGGAGCGGTGATCAGACCCCGCTGGTCGAGGCCCGCGAGGCGCTCGAACGCGGTGAGGTCGTCGTCATCTATCCCGAGGGCACGGTTACGGATGACCCCGATTCGATGCCGATGAAGGGAAAGACCGGTGTGATCCGCCTGTCGCTGGATTCCGGTGTCCCCATAACCCCCATAGCCAGTTGGGGATCGCAGGCCGTCTGGCAGAAATCCGGCAGAGGCTCGGTGAAGTTCGGCCGGCCGGTCTGGGTGAGGGCCGGCCCGGCCATCGACTTCTCCGCGCGCGCCGACGAGAAGGCCGATCGCGAGGCCCTGCGAGAGATGACGGCCGAACTCATGTCGGCGCTGACCGGCATGGTTAAGGACCTTCGCTCCCGATATCCGAAGCGATGGACTGAAGTAGGCTGAGGCTCATGGCTGATGGGTTCTCGACTCGGGCCGTTCACGGCGCCAAGACGCCGCCGGTCGAGCAGGAGACCCCGAGCGTTCCTTTGTTCCAGACCTCGACCTTCCGATTCGATACCTCAGAGGACTACGCCGAAACCATCGCCTTCCGCAAACCCGGTTACACCTACACCCGCGGCTACGGCAATCCGACGGTGGATGCGTTCGAGAACGTGATGGCCGACCTGGAGGGAACCGAGGGAGCTTTCGCCTTCGCATCCGGCATGGCCGCGATCCACACGGTGGTCACGGCGCACGTGGCCTCCGGGGACCGGCTCGTGGCAAGCAACGAACTCTACGGAGGTGCGTTCTCGCTGTTCTCCAAGATCCTGCCGAGGTTCGGCGCGGAAGTAACGTTCGTCGATCCTCACGATCTTGACGCTGTGAAGGCCGCTCTGCCGGGTGCGGCCCTCTTCTACGTCGAGACCATCGCGAACCCGAACGTGACGGTTCCGGATCTGTCGGCGCTCGGCGAGCTGTGCCGCGACGCCGGCGTCCCGGCCGCCGTCGACAACACGATCGCCTCCCCGTACCTGTGCAATCCGGCGGCCCTCGGGTTCGAGTACGTGATCCACTCCGCCACGAAGTACATCGGAGGCCACAACGATCTCATCGGGGGAGTGGCCTGCACGTCCGAGGCCGGGCGCGGCCGTCTGCGTGATCTTGCGATCGAGTACGGGGGAACGATGGCTCCCCTGGAGGCGTGGCTCTCGATGCGGGGCTTGGTCACGCTTTCGCTGCGGATGCAGCAGCACACGCGAAGCGCCACGGTGCTCGCCGGTGTTCTCGAGGAGCACGCCAAGGTCGAGCGGGTCTGGTACCCCGGGCTCGCTTCGCACCCTCAACACTCGGTCGCCCAGCGGATCCTGCGAGCGCCCGGAGGGATGTTGGCCTTCGATGTCGCCGGTGGAGTCGAGGCCGGGAAGGCCCTCTGCGATGCCCTCGAAGTGGGTTGGATCGCAACGAGTCTCGGCGGGGCTCACACCCTAGTGGGACACGCGGCCTCGACGACTCATCGCCAGATGGATGCCGAGCAGCGCAGCGCCGCCGGTGTCAGCGACGGCTTGATCAGGGTAAGCGTCGGACTGGAAGACACCGAAGACATCGTCGAGGACTTCCTGCGCGCGCTGGACAAGGTATGAGCAAGACGCGTATCGCGGTTCTCTTCGGAGGGCGTTCAGCCGAGCATGAGATCTCCTGCATCTCCGCGCGATACGTGATGGACGCCCTCGATCCGGAGCGCTTCGACGTGGTTGCGATCGGGATAACCAAAGAGGGGGCCTGGCACGTCATGCCGGGGGCGCCGGCGCTCCCGTCGGAATCGGGACGGATGCCCGAGATCACGGGCGAAACCGGCTCGGCGGTCGAGCTTGCGTCGCGGGCCGGTTCCGGGGAGCTGGTCGCGGCCGACGGGTCTCGAGAGGCCATAGACGTCGTCTTCCCGGTCCTGCACGGTCCCTTCGGCGAGGACGGATCGGTGCAGGGGATGCTCGAACTGGCCAGGGTCGCCTACGTCGGCGCCGGAGTCCTCGGCTCGGCCATCGGCATGGACAAGGCCGTCCAGAAGGTGCTGTTCGCCGCCGCCGGGCTTCCCGTCGGCCCTTACGAGGTCGTCCGCGAGCCCGAGTGGCTGGAGGATCCCGAGGACGTCGGCGCCAGGGCCGAGGCCCTCGGCTATCCGCTCTTCGCCAAACCGGCGACGCTCGGCTCCAGCGTCGGCATCTCCAAGGTGCACGATGCCTCGGAGTTGGACACCTCGATGGACGAGACCTTCCGCTACGGCAACAAGTCGGTCTTGGAGAAGGGTCTGGCCGGCATCCGGGAGATCGAGTGCGGGGTACTGGGCAATGATGAGCCCGTCGCCTCGGTGGCGGGCGAGATCATCCCCCACGCCGAGTTCTACGACTACAAGGCGAAGTATCTGGATGACTCCAGCGAGTCGATCATCCCTGCAGACGTCAAGCCCGATGTGCTCGAACGGATCCAGAGCATGTCGGTCGCCGCATTCCGAGCGGTGGGATGCGCCGGGATGGCTCGGGTCGACTTCTTCCTACGGGGCGAGGACGAACTCTGGCTGAACGAGATCAACACGATCCCGGGGTTCACATCGATCTCGATGTACCCGAAGCTCTGGGAGGCGAGCGGCCTGTCCTACCCCGACCTGATCGGTCGTCTGGTCGATCTGGCTGTTGAACGCTACGACGCCGAGGCCGGCCGGTCCGTGCGCGCCCGGGGACTGGACGGCTGAGCTAGCAGCTGGTCGAGGTGTCGTTCCTGTCGGCCTGGCAGCCGTCGGAGTCCGCGCCGCCGGCGAGGGTGTCGTCGCCCTTTCCGTCCTTGGCGAACAGGAAGTCGGCGCCGGCCAGGCCCTTCAAGACATCGGCTCCCGCACCCGGTCCGGCCTGGAGCCGGTCGGCTCCGTCGTCTCCGAAGAGCAGGTCCGAGCCTCCACCGCCCAAGATCACGTCGCCCCCAAGTCCACCGTGCACGACGTCGTTCCCGCGTCCGGCGAAGATCACATCCGCGCCGTCCCCGCCCTCGATGACGTTGTCTACCGCGTCGCCGCAATTCGAGACGCTCGCGCCGACGATGGCGCAGACCCACTGCCAGTTCGGGTACTCCTCCAGACCGGGCGTCGAGGTCACCTGAACCACGTCGGAGCCATCGGCGGCCATCGTGTAGATGTCGTAACTGCCCGCGCGGTCCGAGGAGAAGGCGATCCGCGAGCCGTCGGGGGAGTAGGCAGGGTCGAAGTCCTCGGCGCTGTTGAACGTCAGCCTGGTCTGCAGGCCACCGGTCGCGCTCATCGTGAAGATCTCCTGGTGGCCCCCGATGGTCCTCATGAAGACGATCCGATCACCGGCCGGCGACCAGTTCGGCTCCAGGTTGGGCGCGGAGGTGTCGGTCAGGCGCTTCAAGCCGGTGCCGTCGACGTTCATCGAGTGGATCTCGGGGTTGCCCGAGCGGTCGCTCTGGAAGACGAGGCGCGTCCCGTCCGGTGAGAACGAGGGGTAGAAATCATCGGCCGGGTTCTTGGTCAGGCGATCCAGCCCCGATCCGTCGATGTTCATCGTGTAGATCTCGTAGTTGCCGTCGCGGCTGCTGACGAACGTGATGCGCTTTCCGTCAGGCGAGTAGGAGGCCATGCCGTCGAAGGCCCTGTTGCTCGTCAGGCGCTTGAGCGTTCCGCCGCCCGCCGCCGCGCTGTACAACTCGTAGTTGTTCGCACGGTTGGAGGAGAAGACGAAACGAGACCCCGACGGCGACCAGGCCGCGTCGTAGTCGTCGTTGGGATTGTCAACGACGTGATCGATCCCGGTACCCGCCGGGTCGACGGTGAAGATGTCCAGCACCGACCCCGGTCCCTTGTCGAAGATCAGCCGACCGTTCCCGTGAGCCACCGCCGAGATCTGGTCGGCGAATGCGGAGCCGGTCACGTTCTCGATGCCGGCGAACGTGTCGCTCCCGTGGCCGGTCGAGGTCCCCAGCTGCAGGTTCACGTTCACGCCTGCCGGCGCAGCGGCGAACGTGATCCCGTCGGCTCCGGCGCCACCGTTCAGCGAGTCGTCTCCAGCGCCACCGTCCAGGACGTTGTCCGTGGCGTCGCCTGCGAGGCTATCGGCGAACGCCGAGCCGGTCACGTTCTCGATGCCGGCGAACGTGTCGGTCCCGTCTCCGGTAGCGGTGTCCGCTCCGATGTCGGCCGTGACTGGGCCTGCGGAGGAGGCGAAGGTCACGGTGTCGCTGCCCGCGCCTCCATCGAACGAGTTGTCCAGGGAGCTGCCGCCGATCACATCGTCCAGAGGAGAACCGATCACATTCTCCATCGTTGCGAGGGTGTCCGAGCCCTCGCCCGTTGCCGTTCCTGCGGCGAGGTCGACAGTGACCGCCGCTGGGGAGGCGGCGAAGCTGAGCGTGTCCGTGCCCGGCCCGCCGTTGATGACGTCATCTCCTCCGCCGCCCGCCAGAGTGTCGAAGCCCATGTCGCCGGTGAGGGTGTTCGCGCCGCTTCCTCCTGTCAGCGAATCCGCCGAGGGAGACCCCGCGATGTTCTCGAACCCTGAGATCGTGTCGGTCCCGTCGCCCGTGGCCGTGTCCGTAGCGAGATCGGCCGTAACGCCCGCTGCGGACGAGGCGAAGGAGACCGTGTCGCTCCCACCACCTCCGATCAGGGAGTTGTCGCCCGAGTTCCCTCCGACCGTATCTGCGAACGCCGAGCCGATCACGTCGTCCGTGCCGGCAAGGGTGTCGGTTCCATCACCCGTGGCCGTTCCGGCGGCAAGGTCGACCGCGACGGGCCCCGGCGCACTCGCATAGCCGGCCGTGTCGGATCCGGCGCGACCGGTGAGGGTGTCGTCCCCACCCGAGCCGACCAGCAAGTTCGCGCCGGCATCTCCCATGAGGGTGTCGGCGCTCGGGGAACCCGTGAGGTTCTCTATCTCGCGCAGGGTCGCCGCTCCGTCGGCCGTGGCCGACTCGTCGAAGAGGTCGGCCGTCACTCCGGCCGAGGCCGAGGTGAAATCGACGGTGTCGGTTCCGTCGCCCCCGATCACGGTGTCGATCCCCGTCCCAAGGTCGCCGATCGAATCGTTCCCGGCGTCGGCACAGATCACATCATCGCCCGTCGTTCCGCTCAGGCTGTCGTCCCCGGTGCTCCCGGTAATCGTGCAGGTCAGGGGCTGCCAGTCGGGAGCCGAGCGCGTGTCGGCGTCCGCGATGAGTGCTGCGCCACCGGCCCCGGCGGAGTCCATAGTGAACAGCTGAAGGTCTCTGATGAAGGCGATCATCGTCCCGTCGGGGGACCAGGCCGGGTTGGAGTCGGCGGTTCCGGCGCTGCTCGTCAGGTTGGCCTGAGCCGAACCGTCCGATCCCATCGAGAACACCTCATTGTCCCCCGTGCGATCGGACTGGAAGGCGATCTTGGTTCCGTCGGGGGACCAGTTCGGGTTCTTGTCCTCCCCGGCATCGGACGTGAGGTTCACCGGCGACGCGCCGGAGGCATCCATCACGTAGACCTCCGCGTTCGCGTCTCTGTCGGAGACGAACGCGATCTTAGTTCCATCTGGTGACCAGGCCGGAGTGGTGTCGCTCGCCGCGTTCGAGCTGATGTTCGTCTGCGAACCGCCGGCCGAGTCCATGACGTAGATCTCGGCGTTGCCGTCTCGGTCCGTCTGGAAAGCGATCTGAGTGCCATCGGACGACCAACTCGGGGCTGTATCCGTTCCGGGGTCGCTGGTGAGGGCGATAGCGGAGGAGCCGTCGGCGTTCATCACCCAGATGTCGCCGCCGCTTTCGAAGGCGATCTGGGATCCATCGGCCGACCATGATGGAGTGCGGTCACCGGCCGTGGGCGTCAGGTCCTGGACTCCGGCGCCGCTGGGGTTGACCGTGCCGATCCCCGAGTTGGCGAACGCGATCTTGCCGTTCACGCCGGGGAAGGCCGCGCCGGCCGGGGCGAGGTCCAGTGCGAAGAGGGGCAGCATCAGAGCACAGGCCGACATGACCTTCGCGAAGCGCGCCTTGGACCATCCACTCCTCATCGATGCACAGGATAAGGGCGTCGGCGAGCTTGCGGCTTGAACCGTCAACTACCTGCGCATCTAGAGGTGAACGACCGGGCAGGTCAGCGTCCGCGTGATCCCCTCGACCGACTGGATCCTCGCGACGACCAGCTTGCCCAGCTCATCCACCGTTTTGGCTTCGGCCCGCACGATCACGTCGTACGGCCCCGTTACGTCCTCGGCCTCGGTGACGCCGGATATCTCCCGCACCGACTTGGCCACCTGAGCGGCCTTGCCGACTTCGGTCTGGATGAGGATGTAAGCCTGTACCACTCGGCGACCTCCTGCTCTGGGGAGGCCATGCTAGCCCCGACCGCGCTCCAGGGCCAACGCGGTGCCATCATCGAGGAGATGTTCAAGGACAGGAGGGATGCCGGCAAGCGATTGGGGGCGGCCCTGGCCGGCCGCCTGAGCGGCGACGTCATCGTCTTGGGGATACCCCGAGGAGGGGTCGTGGTGGCCGAGGAAGTAGCGGCCGCTATCGGAGCCGGCCTCGACATCGTCGTGCCGCGCAAGATCGGAGCCCCCGGCAACGCAGAACTCGCCATAGGCGCCGTAGCCCCGGGCGTTCAGGTCTGGGACGAGATGTTGATAGACGTTCTCGACGTTACGCGCGACTACCTCGAGAGCGAGGTCGCGGCCCAGGAGGAGGAGATGACCAGGCGCGCGCTGGCGTTCAGGGGCGCGAGGCCTCAGCCGACCCTGAATGGCCGCACGGTCGTCGTCGTGGATGACGGAATCGCTACCGGAGCCACCGCGGTGGCGGCGGTCAGGTGGGTCAGGGGCCGGGGTGCGGCGACGGTCATCGTCGCGGTACCGGTTGCCGCCGGACAGTCCGTCGCCCGGCTCACACGCGAGGCAGACGAGGTCGTCGTGCTGGACACGCCCTCTGCCTTCCACTCCGTGGGAGAGTTCTACGAAGTGTTCGGCCAGACATCGGATGAGGAAGTGGTCGCGGCGCTCGCGCGCGCCGAGAAGGGGTTGAAGTGAGGGTATTCGAGTTCGTCCTGGCCGCCGTGTTCGCGGCGCTCGGCGTCAGGTCCCTTGCTTACTGGATCCGCCGCCCGTTCGACTCCACCGACGTCGCCGATCACCTCCTGTACGCCGTCTACCTCACCGGTCGCATCGGGACCTGGTTCGCGTTCGCAGGGATGTTCGCGCTCTACGGCGCGGCGAACTCGGGAGATCCATCACTCATCGCAGGAACCGCTCAGGTCCGCTGGGTCGCAGTGCTCCTCGGCGTACTGTTGGCCATGCAGTTGATCGGCAGCCAGTTCCTCGGCAAGCGAACCCCGAAGGCTTAGCCGACGGCCTTGATGATCTCCTCTGAGAGCTCGGGGAACTCCTGGAGGCGTTCGACGCGCTCGCCCTTAAGTCGCTCGACGATCTGGGCGTACTCCTCGCCGCGACCCTGGCGTTCGTAGAGCTTGCGGGGCTGGAGCAGCTCGGCGTCGTCGAAGTCCGGGACGCTCGACGCCACCTGGTAGCCGAAGTCGGGGTCCTCTTCGAAGACGATGGTCTGCTCGGCGATGCCCTTCACGCAAGCGGACGTGTGCGGGATCTTGACCTTCTTGGAGCGATCGTCGCCGTCCTTGCCCCCGACGCGCCCGGTGTTGAGCAGGTACGTCTCGATCGGGTGCGATGCCAGCAGTTCGAGCATCCTGTTGCCCTGCAAGCCATGTGGGAGAGGGAAGAACGGGTTGGTGCCAGGAACCCGCAGAAACTTACCCGCCTCGCTCGCGCCGCCCGCGGACGTCCCGGTCGTCTCGCCGAGCATGAAGTAGGCCGCTGCCTGCTCCTGGTTCAGTTTGGCGACGCCCGGGATGATGTTCTCATTTCGGTTGAGTATCAGCAGGTAGTCCACCGTTCCCACGTTCTGGGCGTCCTCGAAGGAGAGCAGGTCGCTCATCTCGAAGACGGCGCGCCCGTTCTGGGTGTAGTTCTCGTTGTTGAAGTTGACCGTGCCGGTGTCGTCCTGGTAAACGTTCTCCAGGTAGGTGGTCGGCTTCACGACGGCGCCGTGGATCGAGGGCTCGAAGTCGGGGTTGAGCGCGAAGGTCTTTGCGAAGCAGCCGTTCTCGGTGCCGAAGGCGTGACCGCCCGGCATCAGTCCGACGAAGTCGTCCTGGATCGGCTTGGAGCCGTTCTGGGTCGTGAAGGTGGTGGTCGTCTTGCCGGTGCCCGACAGGCCGATGATCATGAAGACCTTGTCACCGTCGGCCGTCGGGATGACCTTGAGGCCGGCGTGCAGAGCTAGCCCGCCCTTGTCGTAGACGATGTTGTTCCACATCCGCAGGCCGCCCTTCTTCGACTCACCGAAGTAGTCGGAGTTGAGGACGCGGGTCACGTTGTTCTCCAGGTCGACGGCTATGAGTCGGTCGTCCGGGTAGCCCTCGGCGGGCAGGTTCGGGGTGTAGATGACGTGGACGGTGGGCGCGGCACCGTCGCTGCGCTCGAAGTAGAGCTTCTGCTGCATGCCGGCGATGTTGGCGTTGGCCTTCTCGATGGTCAGGCGTGCCGCCGTGCGCATGTTCGGGGCGTTGCCGATGTAGCCGTCGATCACGATCATGTCCTGCTCGGCGATGAATGCGTCCTGAAGGGCGGCGATGCGGTCGAACTCCTCGCGCGTCATGACCTTGCCACTGGAGGGCCCGCCGACCACATGGGTGCTGGCGGCGCTGCGGGAGAGGACCTTCGTCTGGGTGTTGGTGTTTCCGAAGCCGGAGATGCGGGTCTGGGGCATCGCCTCGGTGAACTTCCTCAGCTCTTCGGGGGTGGGATTGACGTGGACCTCGGGCAACGTGTGTCCTCCTATGCGGGGTACGTTCGTCAGGGGTTCGCGCTCGCGGACGTTGCACGTGCTGGAGCGCCTAGAGTCTAGCGAAATCGGTGAGTGTCACCTTTCGTGCTTCTCGAACGCAAGTCGAGGCACGGACCGTACGGGATGGACAAAAGGATGAGGACCTCAGAGGACGAGCTGCTGGCGGCGATCCGCAAGGTGCTCTCGGGCGCCGGGCCCGAGGTCGTCGTGGGTCCGGGAGACGATGCGGCAGTGCTGGCGGCGGCCTCCGGCGAGCAGGTATTGACCGCAGATGTCCTCGTCGAGGGGGTCCATTTCGATCTGTCGCTGACGTCGGCGCGCGACCTGGGGTACAAGGCGATCACCGTAAACGTCTCGGACCTGGCAGCCATGGCGGCAAGCCCCCGGGCGGCCTTGGTGACCCTGGTCCTGCCTCCCTCTGTCGAGGAGTCCTGGGTGATGGAACTGTTCGGCGGGATGCGTGAAGCCTGCGACGAGTACGCCCTCTGGCTCGTCGGGGGGGACCTGTCGTCCGGGTCGAAGATCTCCGTCTCGGTGACCGCCACGGGTGAAGTCGCGCCCGGGCGCGCGGTGCTGCGGTCGGGCGCGCGGGTCGGCGACGTGGTCGTGGTGACCGGCGAGCTCGGGGCGTCCGCGGCGGGTCTGCGGCTGGCGCGCGAGGGGCGCGCGCCGTCGAGCGATACCGACCGCGCGCTTCTGCGGGCGCACTTCCGACCGGTCGCGCGGGTGGGGGAGGCGGGGGTTCTGGCGCGGCACGGTGCCACCGCGATGATGGACATCTCCGACGGGCTGGCTCTGGATCTGTCGCGCATGTGTAGAGCGAGCCGGGTGGGGGTGACTCTCCGGTCGGTAGACATTCCGGTGGCTGATGGCGCTTCGTTCGCGGATGCGCTCTCGGGGGGAGAGGACTACGAGTTGCTCGTGACCCTCCCTCATGTCGTTGCCTTTGAGGCGGTAAAGGTCGAGCTCCGTGAAACGTTCGGGGCGGCCGTTACGGCTATCGGAACCATCGAGGCCGAGGGCTTGAAGATCCAAGACATGAGTGGGTCTCTTGCTCCTCTTGCACCTGAGGGGTGGGATCACTTCGGTGGGCGATAGACCGCCTCGGCCTCGGGTGCTGACGATCGCCGGGAGCGACTCGGGCGGCGGCGCAGGCATCCAGGCCGATCTCAAGACGTTCAGCGCGCTCGGGGTTTTCGGCATGACGGCGCTAACCGCGGTCACCGTGCAGAACACTCTCAGGGTCAGCGGATACGAGGCGCTGTCGCCGGAGCTGGTGGGCGATCAGATCAGAGCGGTCGCAACAGATATCGGCGTGGACGCGGCAAAGACGGGCATGCTCGCGAACGCGCAGATCATCGAAGCCGTGGCCGGCGCCATCGAAGACACCGGCATCCGCAACCTCGTCGTTGATCCCGTCTTCGTCTCTAAACACGGCCACAGACTCCTGGCGGCAGACGCTGTGGACTCACTCATGTCTTTGATCTTGCCCCTGGCCACTTTGGTCACGCCGAACCTTCACGAAGCCAGCGGTCTCGCGGGGTTCGAGGTGCAGGGGCGCAAAGACATGAGGAAGGCTGCTGAAGCCATCCGGGCGCTAGGGCCGCGCGGCGTTCTCGTGAAGGGTGGGCATCTCGAGGGAGAAGCGGCAGATCTTCTTCTTCTCGGGGACGAGGTGCACTGGCTGGTGACGGACAGGATCGATACGCCCAACACCCACGGCACTGGCTGCACTCTGAGTGCGGCCATCGCGGCCTATCTCGCGATCGGGTTGGATCTTGAGACCGCGGTTCGTCGAGGGAAGGACTTCGTGACCAACGCTATCCGGGGCGCTCTTGACGTGGGCAAAGGCATAGGACCGGTAGATCAGATCTGGAGTGTGCCGAAGCCGAAGGCCTGAGCCGCCTCAGCGGGGGATGCGGGTGACCTTGCCGGCCTTGATGCAGGAGGTGCAGACGTGCAGGCGGCCGGGAGAGCCGTCCACCATCGCGCGAACCTTCTGGATATTCGGATCGAACCGGCGGTTGGTCCGGTGGTGGGAGTGCGAAACGCTCTTTCCGAAGAAAGGTTTCTTCCCGCAGATCTCGCAGACGGCAGCCATAGACCGACAAGGGTAGCAAACGATCTGCGTGTCACCGCCCGCGTGGTAGAACCGGTGCGAGATGGCGCCCCTTTCGCTCGACTCGCCCCTGCAAGAGATCGACTCCAAGCTCGCCGCGCGCCAGATGGGTATGCGCAAGAAAGGCCCGCCGGCTGCTGATGTTCTGGCGAGCGCATTCGAGATAGAGACCGTTAGGGCGCTGCTGGATCACTACCCTCGGCGGTATATCGACAGGTCGAACGTCGAGACGATCGGAACGCTCAAGGTCGGCAGGCCCGCCACCGTTATCGCGACCGTGAAGAAGGCGTTCAAGCGCCAGACGCGCCGGCATCAGACGATGGTCACGGTCACGCTCTACGACGGCTCGGGCTATCTGGACCTGACGTTCTTCAACCAGCCGTGGGCGGCCTCGATGTACAAGCCCGGCACGGAACTGGCCGTCTCGGGCGTTCCGAACCTCTACAAGGGGCGGCTGCAACTGGCCAACCAGGAGGTCGAGATCCTGCGTGGCGAGGACGCTGACACCGTCCACACCGGCCGGATCACGCCCGTCCACCCCGCGAGCGAGGGCGTCACGACCAGAACGATCCGCGAACTGATATACCGCGCGCTCGAAGGACTCGAAGTCATAGAGGACCCGATGCCTTCGCAGATCATCGAGGCCGAAAGCCTCGGCTCCTACGACGAGGCCCTGAGGCGCATCCACTTTCCCGAGACCCCCGAAGAGCTGGCGACCGCCATCGAGAGGCTCAAGTTCGACGAGCTGTTCACGCTGGAACTCGGCGTGGCGTTCCGAAAGCACAGGGTCGAGGCCGAGGCCACCGGCATCGCCCACAAGGGCGAGGGTTCGCTCACGCGGCGGCTCTCGGTGACGCTTCCCTTCGAGCCGACATCCGCACAGGCGCGGGCCATGGGTGAGATAGGCGACGCCATGTCCCGCCCGCGCCCGATGAACGTCCTGCTGCAAGGAGACGTCGGTTCGGGCAAGACGCTGATCGCGTTACACGCCGCTTTGATCGCCGTCCAGTCCGGACACCAGGCCGCCGTGATGGCACCCACCGAAGTCCTTGCGGGCCAGCACTTCCGGTCGATGGCCGCGCTGCTCGGTCCCATGGGAGCGGTGCCGTTCCTGGAACTTGGCAAGCCCGATGACGCGCAGATCTCGTTGCTCGATGAACCCAGCGCTGAACCGCGAGAGGCCGGCGTCACGTACGCGTTGCTCACGGGAGCCGTCACCGGCAAGGACCGCGCCAAGATCCTCGAAGGCATTTCGGCCGGCGACGTCGACATCGTCGTCGGGACGCATGCCCTCGTGCAGGAAGGCGTCACCTTTCACGATCTTTCCCTGGCCGTGATAGACGAACAGCATCGGTTCGGCCTTCATCAGCGGATGGCACTCAAGGGCAAGGGCGCCGAACCGGACGTCCTGATCATGACCGCCACTCCGATCCCCAGGACTCTCGCCCTGACGTACTACGGAGACCTCGATGTCGCGACGCTCGACGAGATGCCGAAGGGACGCGAGCCGATCGCGACGAGCATCGTGAAGACCCAGGCCGACCGCGAATCGGCCGAAACACTCGTCCGCCGAGAGGTCGAAGCCGGCCGTCAGGCCTTCGTCGTCTGCGCCGCCATAGACGAGGCCAACCGCACCCAGGTCAAGGCCGCCGAAGCCGAGGCCGAGCGCCTCGCGACCGAGGTCTTCCCCGACCTGGCCGTCGACCTGCTCCACGGCCGGATGCGACCGGCCGAGAAGGAAGCTCGCATGGACGACTTCCGCTCCGGGCGAACCCACGTGCTCATCTCGACCACGGTCAT
Organism: Actinomycetes bacterium; assembly: GCA_031423155.1. Lineage (GTDB taxonomy): Bacteria > Actinomycetota > UBA4738 > UBA4738 > HRBIN12 > JANPEZ01. Next base: position 30,249 of record JANPEZ010000033.1, on the reverse strand, counting down.
AGAGGTGGGCGTCGACATCCCCAACGCGACCGTCATGCTCGTCGAGAATGCCGAGCGATTCGGTCTGGCTCAGCTCCATCAGCTCCGAGGCCGCATCGGCCGCGGCGAGCACGCAAGTTACTGCTTCCTCGTGGACGAGTCGAAAGACGAGAACTTCGAAGCCCGAGCCCGCCTGGACGCGATGGTCCGCACCGGTGACGGCTTCGAACTGGCCGACGAGGACCTGCGCCTGCGAGGAGAGGGCACGCTCTTCGACACCAAGCAGTCGGGCATGCCGGACCTGAAGCTCGCGCGCCTGGCCGAGGACATCGAACTGGTCAAGCGGGCTCGCTCGCGTGCCTTCGCCCTCGTGGGCGGCGATCCGAGCCTGGAGCACCACCCCGAGCTGCTCACGCAGCTCCGCAGCCGATTCGAGCGCTCCATCGACTGGCTCTTCCACTCCTAGCGGGTTTCGCGAAACGATCAACGCGCCCATGATCCCGAGGGAGAGGGCCGCTCTGATCAAGCCACCGATCCCGAAGGACGAGGAAGCAAGGCTCGCCTCCCTGCGCTCGCTCGCCGTGCTCGACACCGCCCCCGAGGAGCGCTACGACGACCTGGCGAGCCTGGCAGCCACCATCCGCGAGACGCCGATCGCGTCCGGTTCCCTCGTAGATTCCGGCCGGGATCGCTCTAGACCCAGGGGGCCCTCAGGCGGCGCTCCTCGTGGCTGCGGGGATCTCGCTCGGCTGAGCAGACGAGCGACCGCAAGCGCTCGCGTCTAGGCGCTCCGAAGCGGAGAATGGCTGCATGTCTTCTAAGCCCGAGGCCGAGACCGGAGCGCTCTACAGGACGCTCGTCGAGCAGATCTCGGCGATCACCTATGTGGACACGCTTCACGACGGCGCGGTCGTACCGCTCTACGTGAGTCCCCAGGTCGGATCCGTTCTCGGGATGTCTCAGCAAGAATGGATGTCCGACCCGAAGGCCTGGCGCCGGGTCATCCACCCCGAGGACCGCGAGTCCGCGATAGCCGATTTCGAGCGGGGCCTGGCCGGTGCGGGATCTTTCTCTCTTACCTACCGCGTTGTGCACCCCGACGGCCGGGTGGCGTGGATAGACGAGCGGGCCGTCGTGCTGGCCGGCGAACAGGGCCGCCCCAGCTTCCTGCACGGCGTCATGACGGACGCGACCGAGGCGCGCGAGGCCGAGCGGGAAGCCGCGCGTGGCGCGTCCCTGCTGTCGGCCACTCTCGATTCGACCACCGACGGGATACTCGTCGTCGATCTGGGGGGCAAGATCGAGGTCTTCAACCGCCGGTTCGTCCAGATCTGGTCGATCCCCCAGCAGATCCTCGATCTGCGTGACGATGAGGCGGCCCTGGGCCACGTTCTGGATCAGCTCGCCGATCCGGAAGCTTTCCTGAGCAAGGTCAAGGAGCTCTACTCCGTCCCCGAGGCTGAGAGTTTCGACGTTCTGCACTTCAAGGACGGGCGTGTCTTGGAGCGCTACTCGATCCCGCAGCGGATCGGCGACGAGATCGTCGGGCGAGTGTGGAGCTTCCGGGACGTATCCGATCAGCGCCGCACGGAGTCCGAGTACCGTTCGCTCGTCGATCGGCTGCCCGCGATCGTCTACATCGCCGAGCCCGGGGCAGGCGCGCCCTGGCGCTACGTTAGTCCCAGGAGCGAAGAGATCCTCGGGTTCACTCCGCAGGAGTGGATCGCCGATCCAGAGCTGTGGTACCGACAGATCCACCCGGAGGATCGGGAACGCGCGATGCGCGAAGAGCTAAGTGCTACCGAAGAGGTCGGCGCCCTCGTTTCGGAGTACCGCTTCATCGCCAAGGATGGCCGGACGGTCTGGATCCGAGACGAGGGCGAGTTCTTGGCCGACCGATCGGACGGCTCTGGCGTCCTGCGGGGCCTGATGTACGACGTGACCGCCGAACGCCTTGCGGCGGAAGAACTTCGGCAAGAGCGCGAGCGGCTGGCCGCGGTCGTCGAGAACATCCCCGCGATGCTCGTGTTCTTCGATCCCGGCGGGAGCGTGGTGTTCACCAACCGCGAATACGAGGTGTCTCTCGGCTGGTCGCTGCAGGAGATGCAAGGCCGAGATGTGTTGGCCGAACTCTATCCGGATGCCGGATACAGGACCGCGGTTCTGAAGACCATCCAGGCTCAACGCTACGGGGACCTGGTAGGAACCTGGCAAGAGTTCCGTATGACGGCACGCGATGGCAGGGTGCTCGTGAGCGAATGGTTCGACCATGGCTTCGCCGACGGGTCGCACCTGGGCATCGGTCGCGACGTTACCCAGGAGCGCCTCGCTCAAGATGAGCGCCGTCAACTCCTTGCTCACATCGTCTCGGCCCAGGAGGACGAGCGAAGGCGGATCGCGGGCGACATCCACGACGATTCCATCCAGGCGATGACGGCCGTCGAACTACGAATAGCCGCGCTCGCTCGCGAACTGGGAGAGGGGCCACACAACGAGACCTTGCGGCGCACGCAGCAGTCGGTTCAGTCGGCCATCACCAGGTTGCGACACCTTCTTTTCCAGCTGCGACCCCGAACCCTGGACGAAGAGGGTCTGGCGCCGACCCTTCGCATCTACCTGGATCAGCTGGCCCGCGATGAGGACTTCAAAGGCCGCCTCGAGGACCGCCTAGTGACCGAACCGCCCCAAGAACTCAGGGCGATGCTGTACAGGATCGTTCAGGAGGCCCTGACCAATGTCCGCAAGCACGCTCCGGGGGCCCAGGTTCAGATCGTCCTGGAACCGATGGACAGGGGGTTCTTCGTAAGGATCAAGGACGACGGACCAGGATTCGACGCGTCCACCGTGCAGGAGTCGCCGATCGGGCACATGGGGCTCAGCTCCATGCGCGAGCGGGCCGAGATGGCGGGCGGCTGGTTCAGGGTCGACAGCGGCCTTGGCCGGGGCACGACCGTCGAGTGCTGGGTCCCGGAGGCCTGACCGGCCGTAGCATCGAGCCATGAGGATCATCGCCGGCTCGGCGCGCGGGACTCGGCTGGCACCCGTTCCGCAGGGCGTGCGCCCTGTCTCGGACCGGGCCCGCGAGGGCATGTTCTCCAGCCTGTCGAACGACGTTCCTGGAGCGCGTGTGCTCGATCTGTTCGCCGGGACCGGTGCCGTCGGCCTGGAGGCGCTATCAAGAGGAGCCGAGCACGCGGTCTTCGTAGACACGGATGCCAGGGCGGTCGAGACGATCAAGACCAACCTGGAGAAGACCCACCTGCCCGGTGCCGCGACGGTCGTGCGCTCGGAGGTACTGCGATTCCTGCGTGGAGATGACAGGAAGGGCGCTCCGGCCGATCTGGTCTTCCTGGACCCTCCCTACGAGGATCCAGGCTTGGATCTGGACGCCGTGCTGGCCGAACTTGCCTCGGGATGGCTTGCGGCAGAGGGCTGGGCGGTGGCTCTGACCCGGGGAATCAGGAGTTCCACGCCTGTCATTCCGGTAGACTGGGCCCTCGCGAGGCGCCTGGAGTACGGCGACAGCCTCGCACTCGTATTTCGGGAGGCTCGATGGGTCTGACCGCCCTGTGTCCGGGGACGTTCGATCCGGTGACCAACGGTCACCTCGACATCATCGGGCGGGCAGCGAGGCATTTCGACCGCGTCCTGGTCGGCGTCCTCGAGAACCCGTCCAAACAACCGCTCTTCAGCGTTGAGGAGCGGATCTCGATGCTGCGCGAAGCCTGCGCTCAGATGCCCGCCGTCGAGGTCGCCGCCTTCTCGGGGTTGCTCGTGGAGTACGCGAAGGAGCAGGGAGCCAGCGTGATAGTGAAAGGCCTTAGAGCCGTCTCGGACTACGAGTACGAGATCCAGATGGCCCAGATGAACCTTCGCCTGGGCGAGGTAGAGACGCTGTTCATGCCGACCAACCCCAAGTGGTCGTTCCTGTCCTCCTCTCTGGTCAAGGAGGTCGCCCGCTTCGGCGGCGACGTGCAAGGTCTCGTCCCCGATCCCGTTCGTGAACGCCTGAGCGAGCGGCTGGGGGTGCGGGCCTAGATGGACCTCGCCGCGCGTCTGCAGCAGCTCGAAGACATGGTCCGCGAGGCCAAGTCGATGCCCCTTTCCTCCTCTGCCCTGCTGAACCGCGAGGAGGTTCTGGAGATGCTCAAGGAGATGCACGAGACGCTGCCCGAAGAGATCAAGCAGGCGCGCTGGGTCGTCAAGGACCGCGAGGAGCTGCTCTCGAAGGCTCGCCACGACGCCGAGTCGATAGTCGAAGCCGCGCGGGAGGAACAACTGCGCCTGGCCCGCCACGAGGCCGTCGTTGAGCGCGCCGAGAAGGAGGCCGAACGCATCCTCACCGATGCCGACGTCGAGGCCGGCAGGATCAAGGACGAGGCCGAGGACTACGTCGACTCCAAGCTTGCTCAGTTCGAGCTGGTGCTTCGCCGCATCCAGGAGGAGGCCCACAACTCCAGCCGGGCATTGGCCCGCACGCTCGACCAGGTCGAACTCGGCCGCGACAAGCTCCGCGGCGCTCCGACCACGGTCGCCGAGGACCGTCTCGGCGAGTCGCCCGCCGAAACCGAACTCTTCGACGAAGACGAGGCCCAGGAATGATCGAGGCCCTCGACATCCGCGACCTGATCGGGGCGCCCGGCCACTCCCGGCGGGTCCAGGTTTCCGGCGAGCTTGAGGAACTCGGTACCGAGATCGCCAGGCTCAAACCCGGCTCGCGCGTCGAGGGTGATCTGCTCCTGGAGAGCGTCGTCGAGGGCATCTTGGCATCGGGCCGTATCCGGTGCGAGCTCGCCTGCGCGTGCGCTCGCTGCCTGAAGCCGTTCGAGACCCCACTCGCCTTGGGCGTCAGCGAGATGTTCGTTCCCCAGCCCGACCCCGAGGGCGATGAGTACGCCCTGGACGCCGAGGGGTTCTTGGATCCCGAGCAGATGCTGCGCGACGCCGTCGGGCTGGAGCTTCCATTCTCTCCGCTCTGCAAGGAAGACTGTCTCGGCCTCTGCGAGCGGTGCGGAGGCGACCGCAACCTCGGGGAGTGCTCGTGCGGTCCCCGGATCGACCACAGGTGGGCCCCGCTAGAGGACCTCCTGGAACAGATGAACAACTAAGGAAGGGAAGACGGATGGCTGTACCGAAGAAGCGTCAGAGCAAGACCCGCGGAGACAAGCGCGCGGCGAACTGGAAGGCTCAAGCCTCGACGTTCTCCGAGTGCCCGCAGTGCCATCAGGCCAAGCTGCCTCACCGGGTCTGCGGCAACTGTGGTTACTACGCCGGCCGCCAGGCCGTCGAGGTCGAGTAACGACTTTGAGCCAGGCCAACGTCGCCGGCGGGGGTGACGAGGCGCTCGACCGGGCGCTCGGCGTGACCTTCCGCGATCCGGACATCCGCCGGCTCGCGCTGACCCATCGCTCGTTCGCGTTCGAGCAGGAACTCGGCGCGAACAACGAGCGCCTGGAGTTCCTCGGAGACTCGGTGCTCGGGCTCGTCGTCACCGACATGGCCTACCTGGGACACCCGCAGCTGCCCGAGGGCGAGCTGGCCAAGCTGCGCGCCGCCGTTGTGAACATGTCGGCGCTTGCCGACGTCTCTCGCTCGCTCGGGCTCGGAGATCTCGTGCTCCTGGGCAAGGGCGAAGATGCCAGCGGTGGCCGGGACAAGTCCAGCATCCTGGCCGACGCGCTTGAGGCGGTGTTCGGCGCCGTCTATCTCGACCAGGGCCTGGACGCCACGCGCGGCCTGATCGAGCGGCTCTTCCGCCCGCGCCTGGACGCTTACGTCCGCGGAGAGGGCGACCGCGACTACAAAACCATCCTTCAGGAGCTGGCGTCCCAGGAGCTGCGCTCTCTGCCGGAATATCACCTCACCGAGGTCGGTCCCGACCACGAGAAGGAGTTCACGGCCGTCGTTCACATCGCGGGGGAGCCTCTCGGCGAGGGCAGCGGACGTTCGAAGAAGGAAGCCGAACAGCAGGCCGCCAGGGTCGCGCATGCGCGTCTGGCCGAGCGTTTGCAGCCGAAGGGGGACTAGGTGGAGCTTCCCGAAGTCGAAGTCATGCGCCGCGATCTGGAGAAGGACGTGATCGGAAAGCGCATCAAGTCCTGCGAGGTTAAGGGGACGAAGAACGCCGCGCGCGTGATCCGTCGGCACGCCAAGCGCAAGGATTTCACCTCGCGACTGGACGGGGCCAAGTTCGCCAAGATCGAGCGGCGCGGCAAGTACCTGCTCCTTTATCTGGACAATGGCGACGTTCTCGTCACGCACTTCGGCATGAGCGGTCAGCTCCAACGCGGGACCGGGCGCGTGCCGCTCGCGCCACACACGCATGTGATCATCACGTTCCAGCAGGGCGGCGACCTTCGCTTCGTCGATCCCCGGACCTTCGGCGAGATGTTCGTTGCGGCTGCCGACGATCTGGGCAAGGTCAAAGAGCTGGCCCATATAGCGATCGACCCTCTCGATCAGGTCTTCACCTGGCCGACCTTCCAGTACCTGCTCGCCGAGAAGGCCGCGAGGATGAAGCCGTTGATGATGGACCAGAAGTTCATCTCGGGCCTCGGAAACATCTACTCCGACGAGGTGCTCTTCTCGGCGGGTCTGCGTTACGACCGCATGTCGAACACCCTTTCCTCGCAGGAAGTCCGCCGTCTCTACCGAGCGATCCAAGAGATCCTTCAGGACGCGATCAAGCTTCGCGGCACCACGTTGGACGACGAGGCGTACGTCGACCTGTTCGGAAAGCCCGGCGAGTACGGCTCGGAGCTGAAGGTCTACGGCCGCGACGGTATGTCGTGCAGGCGCTGCCGCACCTCGGTCGCGAAGGTGAAGCTCTCGGGGCGCTTCGCCTACTACTGCCCCCAGTGTCAGTCCTAGGCGGCGCTTCGGCGTGATCCACCCGGCCTTGCGCTAGGAAAGTCCTTGGGCGTAGGTTGGGAACCATCCGCCGCAGCATCGAGGGAAGGGGGAACCGCGTGGACAACGTTGCAGTCGTCCGCAGGTTGGAAGAGGCCTACGGCAAGAAGGACTACGACACGGTTCGTGAGTTGGTCGCAGCCGACGTAGTGACTCACACCGCCGGCAGCGAGATGCTTCCCGCAGGTGTGGAGGGCTGCATCATGGCCGATCAGGGAGGTCACACCTCCTTCCCGGACAAGAAGACCGAGATCCTCGACATCTTCGGCGAGGGCGACAAGGTGGTTTCTCACGTCCGCATGACGGGTACCAATCTCGGCGGCCTGGACTGGGCCGGTATCGCGCCGAGCGACAAGAAGATAGACATGGACTGGGTCCAGATCAGTCGCCACGACTCCGACGGCAAGATCGTCGAGACGTGGGCTCAGATGGATGTCCCCAAGATGATGATGCAGCTCGGCGCTATGCCCGGGCCGGAAGGGACGTGATCGGCCATGCGAACGCCTGAACAGGCCAAAGAGATCGCACGAACCTTCATCGACCGGGTTATGGATAAACATGACATGGGATATGTCGATGAGGCGCTCGCTGAGGAGTTCATCGAACACAACCCGTTCGATCCTTCGATGGGTAACGACAAGAAGGCGGCGCTGATCACCTTTCAGACCTTGTTCGATAACTCACCCGACATGAAGGCCGAGATCGTCGATCTCGTTGCGACCGGCGACCGCGTCGCGATCCGTGCCGTCTATTCCGGGACCGACAGCGGGCTGGGCTGGGGGGCGCCGATGGGGGCCCCCGCGACCGGAAAGCCCTTCTCCGTCGAGGGGATAGACGTTGCGATCCTCGATGAGGACGGGAAGTTCCGCGAGCACTACGGGATATTCGACGTGATGGGGATGCTCGGCCAGCTCGGCCTGCTCCCCGCCCCGGGAGGCGATCACGAGCACTGAGCTGAGGGCGTTCCTCGCGAACAGGGTCCGGGCGGCGAGCCCGGGCCTTTTCGCGTCTCAGGCGAAAGTGGCTCCGGCCTCGCGCATGCGGGAGATGGCCCGCTCGCCGTCTCCGGGCTGAAGGTCCACGGCCCGGATCGCCGGGATCAGCACGGTCACCTGATAGCCGAGCCGGCGCGCATCCACGACCGTCTCGACGACGCAGTAGTCCGTGGCCAGCCCGCAGGCGACGATCCTTTCGATCCCCAGGGCCTTCAGCATCGAGTCCAGGGGAGTCGCGGATGTCTCACCGCTTCGAGGGTCGCGGGCGCTGAAGCCGCTGTATCCGTCGGAGCCGTCCTCTCCCTTGCGGACGACCGGGCCATCGACCAGCAGGTCCGGGTGGAACTCGGCGCCCCAGGTGTCTGCGACGCAGTGGGTGGGCCAGATGCCGCCGCCCGAGGCGAAGTGCGGGGTCGACTCCGGATGACGGTCCTGGGTGTAGTAGACGGGGGAGCCGGCGGCCACGGCCGAGGCCACCTCGGCGTTCACCCGAGGGACGACGTCCTCACCCCCTGAGATGTAGAGGCTTCCCGAAGGGTCGGCGAAGTCGTTCTGAACGTCCACGACCACCAGGGCCGTTGTGGCGTCGTACATGGCTCGAGCCTTTCGATATCCCTGCACCCACCTTATCGGCGCGGTGACGGGGGGAATCTAAAGGGCGGAATCGCGGATTCCAGGCACGGGCCCTGTTAGCCTTGCGCCCGATGTTCCTTCGCTCGCTATCTATCCGCGGATTCAAGTCGTTCGCGGACAAGACCGTCCTCGAGTTCCTGCCTGGCGTCTCGGTCATCGTCGGCCCCAACGGTTCGGGCAAATCCAACCTGGTGGACGCGATCAGCTGGGTACTCGGCGAGCAGGGCCCCCGAGCCCTTCGAGGCGGACAGATGGCCGACGTCATCTTCGCCGGCTCGCCGGCGCGCCCCGCGCTGGGGATGTCCGAGGTCAAGATGGTCATCGACAACTCCTCGGGGATCATCCCGGTTCCTATGACCGAGTTGGAGGTCTCTCGAACGATCTTCCGAAGCGGCGAGTCCGAGTACCGCATCGGCGGCCAGATCGTGCGGCTCCTCGACGTTCAGGAGCTGCTCTCCGAAACAGGCATCGGCCGGGCCCTGCATACGGTCGTCGGCCAGGGCCAGTTAGAAGAGGTGCTGCAGGCGCGCCCGGAGGAGCGCCGCAAGTACATCGAGGAAGCCGCCGGTATCGCCAAGCACCGCGCCCGTAAGCAGAAGGCCGAGCGCAAGCTGTCAGGTCTGGATCAGGATCTGCTCAGGCTCCAGGACGTTCTGGGCGAACTTCGTCGCCAGTTGAAGCCCCTCCAGATGCAGGCCGAGACGGCCAAGAAGCACGAGACGCTCTCGGCTCAGGCCGAGGAACTGTCCGGAAAGCTCGCCGCCGCGCGGCTGCGGGCGCTGATGCGCGAACGCGACCGGCGCAAGGGCGGATGGGACGAGGGCCTGCAGGCGCGCAAGGGCGCCCGGGAGAAGCTCGATTCCCTGGACGCCGGCGTGGTGGCGGCGGGAGAGGCCCGTGAAGTAGCTACGCGCTCACTGGCGGCGGCCGAAGAGGCCTCTCGCGCGGCGGCGGGCGCGCGACTGGACGCCGACCAGGCCTATCGGGCATCCGTGGATCGCGAATCCGCGGCCCGCGACGACCTTGCCGCGGAGGCCGGTCGCACGATCCGTCTCTCGGCCGCGGAAGAAGAGATAACCCGCGTCGAGGCCGAGCTAGAGCGCATCCTGATCGAACTCACCCAGCGCGAAGCCGAGTTGGACGAGGCCGAACGTTCCTACAGAGTCGCGGAGCAAGCCCGCCGTGAGGTTGAGGAACTCCGCAGGTTGCGGTCGGAGGAAGCTGCCGGCCGGCGGGCGGAACTAGCATCGCTGGAACGCTCCCTGACGGCTTCCGAGCGTGAACGCGAGCGCCTGGACGAGGGCCTGCGCGAGGTCGCCGCCAAGATCACCGCCGCAGAAGAAGAGCGGGAGGGTTTCGGGGCCGACATCGAACGTTTCGACGGCGCCGCCTCGCCGCTGGCCGAGCGCAAGTCGGCCCTGGAGCAAGAGCGAAGGTCCCTCACCGAGAAGATCGAGCAGCTCGAGGAGGCCGAGCGCCGCCAGAAGTCCCGCCACGATCTGCTGGAGGCCCGGCGGATCGACATCGAAGAGACGGCCGGCTCCAGGTTCCTCAAGTCCCACAAAGGTCAGTCGGCCGGGCTGCTGCGAAACCTGGTCACTATCGAGAAGGGGCTGGAGCGCGCGTTGGTAGCGGCGCTGGGGCCGTTGGCCGATGCCGTCGTCTACGAGGATCCCGACAGGGCCTTGTCGGACGCGCCCGAGGGAGACGGGGCGATACTAGCGATATCTGCAGGTGGCCCGGTCCCGATAGGTCTTTCCGGCGAGCGGTCCCTGCTCTCGGCCGTGGATGCGGAGCCTGCCGCGCGCGGGATCGTCTCGACGGTCCTTCGCGGTGTGTATCTGGCCTCGACCGTTTCCGAGGCCGCGGAGAAGCAGCGCGCTCATCCTTCGGCCTCGTTCGTGACTCCCGAGGGTGTTCTCGTGGGGCCGGGCGTGATCCACACAGCGGCCGAAGCCGATGCGCGTGCCCGCGAGATCCGCGCGGAGCTTGCGGTCCTGGACCACGACCTGGCCGCGACCAGGAACGAGTTGAAGCCGCGCCGCGAGCGTCTCAAGGAGATGGCATCCGAGGTCGCCTTCCTGCAGGAGCAGCTCGAGGCCTCCGACATCGAGATCACCTCTGCGGCAGAGGCTATGAGCCGTTTGGAAACTTCTCTAGCCGGCATGCGGAAGGAAGCCGAGATGCTCACCCAGCGGCTCGGTTCGATCGACGAATCGACCGCCATCTGGCGCGAACGGGTCTCGGCGGCGACGCCGTCCACGAACGAGGAGATGCCCGAACTGCCGCCTATGCCCGAACTGCCGATCACGGCCCGGGTCGCGGTAGAGAGCCTGCGCCGCGATCGAGCCACCTACGATTCCCGCCTGCACGAGCTTCGCGCGGAGCGCGACCTGCTCGCGACCTCCGACCCCCAGCAGCTGAGGGCAGAGCTGGCCGCGGCAGAGCAGGGCCGCGCAGCAGCCCAGGAGGCCGCCCGCGCCGCCGAGGAAGCGGCCGCCGCCGCGGCCGCGGAAAGGGATGCCGCCGCCGAAGCCGAACGCGCCGCAGCCGAGGCCGAGGCCGAGATCAACCGGGCCTGGCGCGAGGCCTCGACCACGCTCGATCACCTGCGTGAGACCTACGAGGACGAGGACCGCCTTCGCGGTGACATCGAGCGCCGCATCCGCGAGGCCGAGCGCCTCTTGACCGAGGGCCACCAACTTGAGCCCGAAGCAGCGCTGGCACAGCTCTCCGAGGAGGACGACGTAGCCGCCCTGGAGAAGCGCTCGGAATTGGTCCAGCGAAGGCTCGCGTTGCTCGGCCGAGTGAACCTACTGGCGACCGGCGAGTTCGAGGCCCTCCAGGAGCGTCACGACTTCATGACACGAGAACTCGACGACATCCGAAAGGCCCGCCGCGATCTGCTGGAGGTCGTGACCAAGGTCGACACCGAGATACGCGAGACCTTCGAGGACGCCTATCGCGACGTCGCCATCGAGTTCGAGCGCCTCATCGCCGAGCTCTTCCCCGGGGGAGAGGGACGGCTACTGTTGACCGATCCGGCAGAGCCGCTCACGAGCGGTATCGAGATCGAGGCGAGCCCGGGCCGCAAGCGCGTGAAGCGCATCTCGCTGCTTTCCGGCGGAGAACGCGCGCTCACCGCGATGGCGTTCCTGTTCGCCATCTTCAAGGCCCGCCCGAGCCCGTTCTACCTGATGGACGAGGTCGAGCCCGCCCTGGATGACGTGAACCTTCACCGCTTCCTGAGGCTGGTGGAGGGATTCGCCCAGGAGTCCCAGGTGATGATCGTCACCCACCAGAAGCGCACGATGGAGATCGCCGGCATGATGTACGGAGTCTCGATGAACAAGGACGGCACCTCGCGGATCGTCTGCCAGACGCTGGAGACCTCGGCGCAGCCGCAGCCGCAGCCGCAGCAGGTGCCGGAGCCGGTTGAGGTGCCGGAAGCCGAACCGGTCCACTAGCCTGTGACGTCCGTGCCGCTCCTCATCGCAGTAGCTGTCGTCATAGCCCTCATCGTCGTCGCGTTGATCCTGCGTTCGCGCGGACGGCCCGCGCCCTCGCGAGAGCACACCCCTTCGCGCGAAGGCCTCGGGTCTAAGGTCCGCACGCTCTTCGGCCGGGGCGTCGGACAGGACACCTGGAGGGAACTCGAGGACCTGCTGATCAGGGCCGATGTCGGACCGCGCGCCTCGGCCGATCTGGTCGCGCGCGTGAAGACCTCCTACACGGAGGGCTCGGACGCCGAGGCGTTGCTGGCCGGGCAGATCCTGCAGATCCTTGGGCCCGACGATCATCTGCACCTTCCACCCGGCCGTCTCGCGGTGGTGATGGTCGTGGGCGTGAACGGCTCGGGAAAGACCACGACGATCGGCAAGCTCGCCGCACGGTTCTCCGGCGAAGGCAAGAAGGTGAGCCTGGCGGCCGCGGACACCTTCAGGGCCGCCGCCGGAGAGCAGATCGGCGTCTGGGCCGAACGCAGCGGAGCCCACCTCGTCTCTCAAGATCGAGGCGCCGACCCGGGAGCGGTCGCTTTCGACGCGGTGAGGTCGGCCACAGCCAGGGGCTCGGACGTGCTGATAGTGGATACCGCGGGGCGCCTGCACACCAAGACGCCATTGATGGACGAGCTTTCCAAGGTCAAGCGCGTTATCGAGAAGGCCGGAGCCGCCGTCGACGAGACGCTACTCGTACTCGACGCGACGACAGGTCAGAATGGCATCGCCCAAGCGCGGGCTTTCACCGATGCGGTAGAGGTGACCGGGGTGGCTCTGACGAAGATGGACGGTTCGGCCAAGGCGGGTTTCGTGCTGGCCGTTCGCGAAGAGCTGGGCGTTCCCGTCCGATTCATCGGCAAAGGAGAGGGAGCCGGCGACCTGGAGCCGTTCGATGGCAGAGTCTTCACCGAGCGGCTTCTGGCGGGCTAGCAGATGGCCACGAAGATCCTCATCGTCGAAGATCACCCAACGATGCGCGAGGCGATGCGGCTCGTCCTGGAGCACGAGGGGTTCGAGATATCCGAGGCGGCCGACGGGCGGACAGCCCTGACGATGGTTCGAGCCGATCCTCCCGACCTGGTGTTCCTGGACCTGAACATCCCGGGCTCGCCCGGCGCCGATGTCCTGAAGGAGCTCAAGGAAGATCCCTCGACGGCCGGTGTTCGGGTGATCGTAGTTACCGCAACGGGCGAGGAGGGGCGCGGAAACGCCATGTCGCTCGGAGCCGATGAGTACTTCACCAAGCCGTTCAGTCCGAGAGCGCTGCTCCTGACAGTGGAGCGGGTACTGCAGCAGCCCGACTCGGGATAGTCACCGCGAAGGTAGAACCTCGCCCGATCTCGCTCCGAAGTTCGATCTTGCCGCCCATGGCTTCGACCAACTGTTTGGTGATGTACAAGCCCAGCCCGGCACCCTCGGATCGGCGGGTGCTCGCCGAATCCGTCTGATGGAACCGCTCGAAGATCTTGCTGAACTCCTCGCGCGGGATGCCCGGACCCTCATCCGAGACCGAGAATCGAACGCCGCCGGCGGTCGCCTCGGTGTGAAGGATCACGCTGGTCGAGACGGGAGAGAACTTCAAGGCGTTCTGCATCAGGTTCGTCAGCACCTGGCCCAGACGTTGTCCGTCGATCGAGATCATCGCCGGAAGGTGAGGCTCCTCGACCCTGCGGATCCGCTCGGCACCCTCGCCCAACCCGTGGGTAACCGAATCGAGGAGCTCGGCCAGGACGACCGGTTCGGCGCGGAGCTCGATGCGACCGGCCTCGATGCGCGAGACGACCAACAGGTCCTCGACGAGGCGGATCAGCCTGTCGGTCTGCTGGTCGACGATCTCCAGGAACTCGCGCGTCTCCTCTGGAGATAGCTCATCAAGCCTGCGGCGCAAGGTGTTCACGAAGCCTCTGATCGCCGCGAGCGGGGTGCGCAGCTCGTGACTCGTGATGGCCACGAAGTCCGACTTCATCTCGTCAAGTTCTTGCAGGCGGCGCAAGGTCTCCTCCTGGCGGGCCCTCAGTCGGACCGCCTGGACGACAAGCCCGATCTGATCGGCTAGCCGTCCGAGCAGCAGGAGGCGCTCCCTGTCGATCGACCCGGCCTTCGTCCTTCTCTCATGGATCACGCCGATGACCTCACCGCTCACCTTCAACGGCACGACGGCCTCCGGAGGAGACCCCTGTAGGTCCGGCCTTCCCTCGGCCGCCTGACTCCAGGCCGGACTCCGTTGTAGCGACAGACGCTCTTCGCGCGCGTATCCGGGGTCGCCGTGGACGCCCTTGGCGACGAGTTGGCGCGGCCCTTTCTCGTCGGTCTCGAGCAGCAGGACGGCGAAGGCCTCGCACTGAAGGTCCCGGCCCAGGGCCTCGGCCATCGACTGGATACTCTCGTCGACCTCCTCGGCGGCGACCCCGGCCAAGATCGCGGTGTGGAAGGCCGTCAGTTCGCGCCGGGCGTCGGCCTCGCGCTTCGCTGCGCGTTCGGCGAGCTCCGCGGCCTCCTCGGCGTGAACGGCACGCTCACTGGCCTTCTCGGCCTCGCGTTGCAAGGATCGGGCCATGAGGCCGGCGACGACCGCGACCACGAGAGCCATCCCGGCGCGGAAAGCGATGGAAGGTACCGAGAACCTCGCGCCGGTCGTTCCCTGAGTCAGGTATGCCTCGCGGAGAACCTCCGATATCAAGAAGACCGGGATAGGCATGAGGGCCCCTCGGAGCCGGTAGCGGATCGCCCCTTCGAGCGGAAGCACGTACCCGATCACCCAGATCGGATCGCCGGCCGAGCTGCCGGAGGCCCAGATCAGCCCGAGGACCACGACGATGTCCAAGATGAACCCGGCCAGGCCGGTGCGCCTCAATGTGCCGATCTGAGTGGCTCGCTCGGTAGCGCCGGTCAGAAGGACGTTGCCTAGAGCGAGAGCCGCGACCAGCAGGAACCCCAGAGGCAGGGCGTAGTTGGGACTGAGGGCGCTGTCGCGGACGGCGAAGGCGGCCTGGCCGACGCCGAAGGCCACCACGAACCAGCGCAGCCCGAGCGCTCCGCGCTCGATGCGGCGCGCCTGCGCAAGATCCCTGCTCGTCACAACCCGCTCCTGTCACGGTTGATACGATTCGGGCCCTGCGGGTCGTCCAGGCACGCCGGCCCACCCGCAGACCTATCGATCATGTTCGACACACTTACCGACAGCCTGAACGGCGTTTTCAAGAAGCTTCGCTCCAGGGGAAAACTCCACCCCAAGCAGGTGGACAACGCCCTGGGTGAGATACGCACGGCCCTACTGGAGGCCGACGTGGCTGTCGAGGTGGCCGACGACCTCCTCTCACGCGTGCGTACGCGGGCGCTGTCCGAGGAGGTCATGAAGAGCCTTACGCCTGCCCAGCAGATCGTGAAGGTAGTGGATGAGGAGCTGACCGCGACCATGGGGGGCGAGAACGCCCCCTTCAGCCTGCCGGGGGCGAGACCGGTGGTCATCATGATTGCCGGGGTCCAGGGCTCGGGAAAGACGACCGCCAGCGCCAAGCTCGCCCACATGCTCAAGAAGAAGGGGAAGCGGCCGCTCCTAGTGGCCGCGGATCTGGAACGACCGGCGGCCATCGAGCAGCTGAGGACCCTCGGCCGCGAGATAGGCGTGCCGGTGGTCTCCGAGGGCAAGGACCCCGTGAAGGTCGCGAAGGCCGCCCTGAAGGAGGCCGAACGTCAGAACGCCGACGTGGTGATCATCGACACCGCGGGGCGCCTGCACGTCGACGAGGACATGATGAAACAGGCGCGCAAGATCCGCGACGTCGCCAAGCCCCATCTGGTGGTCATGGCCTGCGATGCGATGACGGGCCAGGACGCAGTCATCCAGGCGCGCGCGTTCATGCGCGAGGTGGACACCACCGGCTTCATCCTGACCAAACTCGACGGCGACGCCCGCGGGGGGGCGGCGCTTTCCATCACCGCGGTCACGGGCCGGCCCGTCTACTTCGTCGGGACGGGCGAGAAGATGGAGGATCTGGAGCCCTTCTACCCCGACCGGATGGCCTCCAGGATCCTCGGGATGGGCGATGTCCTGACCCTCATAGACAAAGCCCAGGCGACCATGGACACCGACGCCGCCCGCGAGTCGGCCGAGCGCATGCTCAAGGCCCAGTTCACCCTCGAGGACTTCCTGACCCAGATGCGCGAGATGAAGAAGATGGGACCCATCCAAGATCTGCTGGCCATGCTGCCCGGTGTGCCCGGAGGCAAGAACGCGCTGAAGGACCTCGCCGCCCAGGTGGACGGGGGAGAGATGGCAAGGGCCGAGGCCATCATCTTGTCCATGACCAGGGAGGAACGGCGGAATCCCGCTATCATCGGCGGGTCGCGCCGCCTACGGGTAGCCCGTGGGGCGGGCGTCACCACCGCCGACGTCAACGGGTTGCTCAAGGATTTCGAGGGCGCCCGCAAGATGATGAGGACGATGATGGGCGGAAAACGTATCCCCGGCATGATGAAGATGCCGCCGAAGTAGAGGGAGCAAGGATGTCAACGAGGATCAGGCTGCGACGGATGGGCGCGAAGAAGCGCCCCTACTACCGCGTGGTGGTGGCCGACCAGCGGAGCCCCCGCGACGGCCGCTTCATCGAGAACATAGGCAAGTATCACCCGATGGAGGATCCTTCCTTGATAGAGATCGACGAGGAGCGCGCGCTGCACTGGCTGCGCACCGGCGCACAGCCCTCCGAGCAGGTTCAGAACCTGATGAGCAAGACCGGCATCTGGGATAAGTTCGTTGCCGAGCGGCCGAGCGCCGCGGCCAAGACCCGCGCCAACCGCGCCGCCGCCAAGCCCGAGATCGAGAAGAAGTCCAAGAAGGCCAAGGCCGCCGAGGTCGCCGCAGCCGCCGCTCCCGCAGAGGAGCCGGTCGCCGCAGTCATCGAGGAGCCGGTCGTCGCAGAGCCCGTCGTCGTCGCCGAGGAACCGGTGGTCGCCGAGGAGCCGGTCGCCGCGAGCGAGCCGGAAGCCGAGGTCCCCGCCGAGGCCGCGGCTGAGGAGTCCACCGAGGCGTGAGGGAACTTCTGGAGTTCCTCGCACGTGAACTGGTCGATGACCCCGACGCTGTCGAGGTGACCGAGTCCACGGACGATCGTGGAGTGCTGCTGACCCTGCGCGTGGCGCCCGATGACATGGGGAAGGTGATCGGGCGTTCCGGTCGGACCGCCCGCGCCATCCGCACCGTCGTTCGCGCCGCCGCAACCCGTGAGGGCGTAGCGGTCCACGTCGACATAGCGGACTGACCATCTTGGAGCCGACCGCCGTCGTCGGCCGCATCACCAAGGTCCACGGCCTCAAGGGCGAGGTCTTCGTCCAGGTCTTCTCCGACAACCCCGAGCGATTCGCCGAAGGTGCCTTCGTCTTCCTGGAAGACGGCCGTTCGCTCACGATCCGGTCGTTGCGCGATCATGGCGATCGCCTGATCGTGACCTTCGCCGAAGCTTCCGACCGCACCTCCGCCGAACCCCTGCGCGGCCAGACTCTGGTCGTCCCCTTGTCGATGCTGCCGGATCTTTCCGACGGCCAGTACTGGCCGCACCAGCTCGAAGGATGCGAAGTTACGACCGATGCGGGCAGGGCGCTGGGTGTGCTCTCCGAGGTGATCCCCAACGCGGCGAACGACCTGTGGGTGGCGAAGGATAGCCGGGGCGAGGAGACGCTTATCCCCGTGTTGAAGGACGTCATCGTCTCCGTAGATGTTGCGGGCCGGCAGATAGTCGTTCGTGAGATCCCGGGACTGACGGCTCCCGAAGAGGACGCTGGGCCCTGAGTTCCGGCCGGTGCTAGCCTCGCTCGCATGCGCGTAGACGTCTTCACGATCTTCCCGGCGATACTCGAAAGCCCGCTCCGCGAGAGCCTGCTCGGCAAGGCGATAGCCGACGGGCTCTTGGACGTCAAGGTCCACGATCTGCGTGACTTCACCACCGACAAGCATCACCAGGTCGATGACGCGAGTTTCGGCGGGGGGCCGGGCATGGTCATGAAGCCCGAACCCTTCTTCTCCGCGGTCGAGTCGCTGGACCCCGACCGAGGCCGCGTGATCCTGCTTTCGCCCGCCGGCCGACGCCTCGATCGTGACCTCGTCCACGAGCTGAGCCTCGAACCGCACCTGACGCTCCTTTGTGGTCGCTACGAGGGCGTGGACGAGCGAGTGGTCGAAGGCCTTTCGGCGGAAGAGATCTCGATCGGTGACTACGTTCTCTCTGGGGGGGAGGTCCCGGCGCTCGTGCTTCTGGAAGCAGCCGCCCGATTGATACCGGGGGTCATCGGCCGCGAGGAATCGCATCAGCAGGACTCATTCGAGACCGGCTCGCTCGACCATCCTCACTACACGCGGCCCCGAGATTTCCGAGGCATGCAGGTGCCTCAGGTCCTGCTGTCGGGCGATCACGGCGCGATCGAGCGATGGCGCCGTGAGGCCGCCGAGGCCAAGACCCGTCGCGCCCGCCCCGACATGCTGAAGGACTAGCCGCAACCCGTATGCAGCTCGGCAAGATCCACGCTCTCCAAGGCGGCCGCCGCTCGGATCCGCCCCAGGTTCCATGAGGCCCCCGTCGATGACGACGTCATGTCCGCCTCGGACTTGAGCCGGAAGGCGACCCCGGCCTTCGCACACCCCCTCAGGGATGGGAGCAGTTCAACCAACGTCGGTACGGCATCAGGTGAGAGAGCCTGGATCACGCCCTGGTCCAGTTCGCCGGTCGCAACGTACCTTTCGATGTTGCGCCGGGCGATCGAGGCGTCGGGGTTGAGCACGTTGAGGACCAACAGCGCGATCACGCCTACCGATACCGCGGCGGCGGGGAGCCAGGAAACCCGCCGCCACGCGATGGCCACGAGCCCGCAGACGAGCAGCACACCGACGACGATGATCGCCTCGTGCACCAAGAGCCGGAGCCACGTGTACCCGTACGCGCTCTCGTAGAGGGTCAACCGCTGGAACGCTGAAACCAGGACAGCCAGCGTCATCACGATGAGCCCGCCCGCCAGGCAGGTGAACGCCCTTCGGCGCGCGCCGGTGGCGTCCCGGCCGCCGACCACCCAGGCGTACGCGATAAGCGCCCCCGTCAGGATCGCCGCCGCCAGCAGTTGCCAGAAGCCCTTCCTCGCGTACTCGGCGAAGGTCAGGCCCTCCTGCGCCATCACGCGGTCTCGCCCGCCGAAGAAGTAGGCGAACTGAACGGCCAGGAAGGCCGCGAATAGCACGTTCACGCAGATCAGCAGCGCGCTCCAGCCGACCTCGCGAAGCGCCACCGGGGCCAGGACCTCGGCCTCGACGAACCCGAGTTCCAGCCCGCGCCGCGAGCGCGCCAGAAGGGTGCTGAACGCCACAGCCCCCCCACCGATCCCAACGAGGTGGGCCGAGATAGAGGAGGCGTTCAGGTCGCCGAGCGGGTAGGTCAGCAGGCGGCCGAACACCGGGTCGGCGGTTCCCAGCAGAACCATGAATAGTGCCAAGACAGGAAGGACCACGGCGGCGGTCAGGGGCACGGAGTGAACCCTGGAGCCCGCCTTCCAGCGCCCGAGCGGTCGACTCAGGCTCGCGACTCCCTCGGGTAGACCGCCGACGACAGCGACTCCACGCGCCAGGTAGCTGCGGATGGTTGCGACCCTTGGAGATCCTCCACGCGAGAAGCCCGCTCCGATCGCGAACAGACACACCGCGGCCGCCGTGTTGGCCGCCTGGAGTATCGAACTGGCGCGGATCGAGACGAAGGCCATGACGATCAACCCCGAGAGGAAGAAAGGCGCAGCGCTAGCGCGAGGCTTGCCGAACAACGCGATCCCGGCCACCGCCGCAACCGCAACGAGCGCGAAGCCGATCCCTGGCGGTCCGTCGGCGACCTGATCGGCGAGTATCCCGAAAGCGGTCGCGGCGGCAAGGACCGCCCAAGAACCCCTATCCTGCGGCACCTCAGTCTCTAGGGAGGGTGCGGGGGGCAGCGGTAGATCGGGCATGGACGGATGCTCGTTCCGCGGCCTGCCGGTTGCAACGGCTCCGGCCGATCCGACATCAACCTCGCACGCCACCAGCACACCGCCGCAACATCCCCGGTTTCGCTCGGCGAGCTCCTGGAGATAGACTGCCGCGACTTCGAAGGAAGGGGTCCGTTCATGGGTCGTCGTCTAGACGTCGGCGATCTTCGCCAGGGCTTCGACCTTGCGCAGAACGTATCGGTGGCCCTCGCGTTCGATGAACCCCCGCCTCTCGAACTCCTTGAGGGTCTTGGCGACGTTCTCGCGGCTGCCCCCGCAGAGGCTCGCCAGATCCGCCTGTGTCAGTTCAGGGGCGATCGAACCGTCGGCCGGCAGATCGCTCAGATCCGGCGTGACCATCTGAAGGAGTCTCTTGGCCACGCGGCCCTTGAGATCGAGGAACAACAGATCGTCCACGAAGGACTGCCCTGCCTGCACCTGACGGGCGAGCACTCTCATCAACAGCCTTGAGGCCTTGGGTTCGGAAGCCACCGCCGCGACGAACCTTTCGGCCGGACCGAGCCAGACCTGCGACTCGGCCAGGGCAAGGATGCTCGCGGTCCGGTCCATCTCTCCGAAGGCGCCCAGCTCGCCAACGAATTGGGGCTCGTCGACCGTCGCGTGGAACATACGGGTGCCGTTCGGGGATAGGGAGGCGACCTCGAGTCTGCCTTCCAGGAGGAAGAAGACCTCGGTGGCAGGTTCGGCCTGATGGCACAGGTACGTGCCTTTGCGGTAGGTCCTGACCCGACCTCCGGAGACCAGGTCCGCCACCAGAGCCTTGGGCGCCACCGAGAATGGCGGGGTGCGGCTCATCTGGGTCTGGACCCGGCGAAGGTCGCTGTCTGCGGGCATGGCGGGAAGCCTAGCCCGAACCGGGCCCGGGGATGACCCCCCTCCAAAAGAAAGAGCCCGGCCGAAGCCGGGCTCTCTCCAGGTCTTGCTAGGTCTAGATGTGAGCCTTGGCGGTCTTCTTGTGGCTCATCTTCGCGGTCTTCTTCTTGGAAACGCGAGCTGCGGCGCGGTCCTCGGTCTTGGAGGCGCTGGTGTCCGCGGCCTTCGGCTGGATCTTCTTCTCCGCCATCTCCGTGTCCTTTCTTCTTTGGACTCCTGTGGTCCTGACTCGTGCATCATGCGCCGACGGCGGCCGGCGTCATAGGACCTGGGTCCCTTCGGGGGCGTGTTCTTCGTCACTGGGGTCGCGTGATGCGGACCGCTCCCTAGGTGTGACGTACGTCACACGTCGAGTTCGGGCAGCTCCACCGGCGACGGACGCGGAGTGCACGCGCCGCAGAACAGCGCGTCCTCGACGACGAGAGCTTTGGTCGCGTCCTTTCCACGGAACAGATCCAACACGAATGGTTTCGTCTGGACGTGGTCCTCACAGATAGCCCGGCCGCAGAAGCGGCAGGACCCTACGGCGGTGCGGCGGCAGTGCCAACAATCCATGGTCTTTCCTTCCTTCGGTCGGGTTATCAGGCCCTGCGCGCAGTCGAGCGAAGCGATCCTCGTCTGAACGCATCGGCTACTACTGCGTCGAATCCCTCCTTGTCGAGACGGAAAGCGCGAAGCGGAGTCATCGCGCGGACCGTTGCCGTCCTCGGAGCGTTGTGAAGCAGCGCCAGTTCCCCGGCATGACCGCCTGGACCCATCGTGTCCACGCGCTCGCCGTCGACCATCACTTCGGCTTGACCGGAAGCGATCGCATAGAAGGCGTCCCCCGCAGCGCCCTGCTCCATGAGATCGACGCCCGGTGCGAACGAGACCCAGCCGCCGTGCTCGACGATCTCGGCTAGCCGGTCCGTCCCCAGCTGCGCGAAAGCGGGAAGCTCCCGCAACTCCGCGAGCGCTCGGAGCGTCGGGCCGAACTTCGGAGCGTTGATCGGATCGGCGAGCAACCGGTCGAACGTTCCCTTGTCGATCTCGAACACATCCGAATCCGTCGAGGCCCGGACGGTCGCCTGGCGAGGCGCACTATCGAGCAAGCCGATCTCGCCGAAGGAGTCCCCGCGTCCGAGGGTTCGTAGCAACGTGACCTCACCGGTCTCGGGATGCTCGGTCTCAACGTCCAGGGTCCCGCTGCGGATCACGAAGAAGGACACGGAACGATCGCCCTGGCGAACCACCGGCTGGCCGGCGCGCATCGTCCGGATGACCACGCGTCCGGCGAGATCGTTCAACACGTCGGTGGGAAGATCGTCGAAGGCGGGCAGCGCATCGATCAGTTCGGCGGCCTCCACCCGCCAACGGGTCTCCAGCTTGAAACGGATCTTGCGGCCGATCGCGCGGAACCGGCGCCCGATCGCTTTGACGAGATTCACCAGGCCTCGCACGACGGGCCCGCCCAGTGCGAGCACGAGGAGGACGAGCAGGATCTTCGACCCGAGCCCCCCTCGCCAAAGGCTCACGAACAGGTTTCCGAACGTCTGCCTCCAGAAGAAGGCAGCCGTGATTACGCAGAGCACCGTGAAAGCGACCCCGACCAACCCGTATAGGGCCAGGCCGAGCTCCTGCGGACTGACACGCTCGCGGGTGCGGATCTTGTGCCAGAGATCGTGCTGGATGAACTCGAGCGAGCGTGGCCGAAGGTCGGGCATCTGGATCACGTCGGACAAGATCCAGTAGCCATCCAGTTCCAGCAGCGGGATCAGGTTCAAGAAGATCACGAAGTAGTTGAGCAGCGCGAATCGGTAGAGCAGCTCGGCCGCCCCTCCTTCGGGCATGAAGTAGAGGGCGATCGCGCAGAGACCGGCAAGAACCAGCTCGGCGAACGGACCGGCGAAGGACTGCATGATCCGACGCGGCGCGTCCATCATCAGCCCATCGGACGCGTCGACGAAGAACGCGGGCGATCCGAAGTACAGCATGAACCCGGCGTTCTTGATCTTGCGCCTGTTGTGCACGAGGACCGCCGCGTGCCCCAACTCGTGCGAGAAGGTGAGCAGCCAGCCGAAGAAGATGAGCAGCAGCGAGTCCAGCGGGGCCGCCTCACCACCGAGGCTGTACTTCCCGCTGTGTTCGACGGCGATGAAGAACCCGAATCCCGCGAAGGCGACCACCGCCATGCATACGGCAACGACCGGGTGGAAGAAGGGCTTCAGGCATGCGCGGTAGACGGCGTTCACCATCCGATCCGCGCCGGACCATTCCAGCGTGAAAGTAGAGGCGAACCGGCGCAGCCGGCGTAGGCCTCCCCGTTCGGCATCGATCGCGCCCCTCACCTGCTCATCGACGTTGACCGGCACCGGGTCGAGGAACCCCGCCGATTCGAAGATCAGCACGAGGTCGGTCACCGCCTCCGCATCCAGGTCGCCCGAGGACTCCAGGTGGTCCAAGATCAGATCCGCGACCGTACGGGTGCCGTCCATCCGTTGGGCCAACTCGGCCTCCCAGACCTCCAGGTTCAGGTGCAGCAGGTCGCGCGGGTTGGCTGCGAGCGCGTAGTCCTTGCCCCACCGAAGTTCGAAGACACGGATCTCGACGTCCTCGGCGAGCCTGGGGCGCATCCGGGAGATGTCGACGCGTTCGCGGATCTCTTCCCACAGGTCGAACCCGCCGTCGTCGAGCGGCCGGGGCAGGTCAAGGGCGCTGCCCGGGTCTGCCGTCAGGCGCGCGCCGACCAAGGCCGGGACATCCAGAGCATCGCGTTCGCGCCGAAGACGTCGGACCCGCTCGCGGATAAGGACGAAACCGGTCGCGGCGACGACGAAGAACGTGATCGCTACCGGTGCGAACCTGTCCACGGGCCCCCTTCGTCACGCGCCGTGAAGACCTCGGCGCGCCAGTGCGCGATTGTCACCTATCGAGCGGCAGCCCGCCACCCTCCGAGGCGGAGTCCGAAGAGCCGCCCGGGGGCTCGCGACCCCGCTGGTATCCTGGGTCCCTTCATGAACAAGACCGATGTCGTCGAGCTGTCCTACCTGCGCAAGGACATCCCCGATTTCCGTCCCGGAGACACCGTCAAGGTGCACGTGCGGGTGGTTGAGGGTACCCGCGAGCGCGTCCAGGTATTCCAGGGCGTCGTGATCCGCAGGCAGAACGGGGGACTGCGGGAGACCTTCACCGTCCGCAAGATCTCCTTCAACGTCGGCGTCGAACGTACCTTCCCGCTGCACTCACCATCGATCGCCAAGCTCGAGATCGTCAGCCGCGGCGCCGTGCGCCGAGCCAAGCTCTACTACCTGCGCGATCTTCGAGGCAAGAAGGCGCGTATCAAGGAGCGCCGGGTCGACGAGGCCAAGCTCGCCGCCGCTGCCGCCGCCCTCGAAGAGGCCATGGCGCCCGACGAGGAACCCGATGAGCCCGAAGAGGCCATCGATGCAGCCGAGGCAGACGAGACTCCAGAGGCTTCGCAAGGATCCGCCGAGGAGACCGAGTCCTCCGGGGAGCCGGCCGACGAGGCGAACGCCGAAGGCTGATGTCCCAGTCTCCGCCGGGCTCTGACGCCGAGCCTGACGGTTCGAGCCCCGTTCGACAGGGCCGTTCCTTTGCTCGGCGCAAGAAGCGCAGGAGAGACGACTCCCTCAAGGGATTCCTGAAGGAACTGCCCGTACTGATCCTGGTTGCACTCGTCTTCGCCACGCTGCTGAAGACCTTCCTGGTTCAGGCTTTCTACATCCCGTCCGAGTCGAAGGTGCCCACGCTCAAGGTGGGGGACCGGGTTCTGGTCAACCGGCTCGTCTACCGGTTCCGCGACGTTCACCGCGGCGACATCATCGTGTTCTCCGATCCTCATCCCGACCCACACGCGAGCCAAGGCCTGGTCGGCGGTATCGTCCGCTGGCTGGGGGAGGGTTTCGGCCTGGCCAAGCCTGCCGAAGAGGACTTCATCAAGCGCGTGATCGGTCTGCCGGGCGAGACCGTCGAGATGCACAACGGCCGTGTCTTCGTAGACGGGGTGAAGCTCGATGAGCCATACCTGGTGGGCCCGCCTGATGTCCGTCCGTTCGGACCCTTCCAAGTGCCGGCCGGCGATCTGTTCGTCTTGGGCGACAACAGATCGAACTCGTGCGATTCTCGATACCCGGCGTCGAACGATAGCGTCTGCCCGGGGGGAGGACTCGGCTTCGTGCCCATCGACAAGGTCATCGGAGAGGCCTTCGTGGTGATCTGGCCCGCATCCGACATGGGAGGGCTCAACTGATCGTCGACCTCGCGCGGTACGAACGCAGCCTGCGAGCCCAGGGGTTCGAGCGCGTCGCGGGTGTCGACGAGGCTGGCCGAGGAGCGCTCGCCGGCCCGATGGTCGCCGCGGCCGTTGTTCTTCCTCAGGATTTCGAAAGCGATGGGATCCGCGATTCCAAACAGCTCACCGCCCACCAGCGCGAAGAGGCCTACGAGCGCATCGTCGAAGGGGCCCTTGCTTACGCGGTCTGCCGCGTCGAGTCGGCCGCGATCGACCGGCGCGGCCTGCACAAGTCGAACATCGCGCTACTCCGGCGGGCGGTTCGCTCGCTAGACCCGGTTCCCGACTACGCGCTGACGGACGGGTTCCCCGTGCCGCGTATGCCCTGTCCCAGCCTGTCGATCAAGAAGGGCGATGCGGTTACCCTCAGCGTCGCGGCCGCATCGATCCTGGCGAAGGTGACCCGCGACAAGATCATGCTGCGCATGCACAAGCGCTTCCCCGAGTTCGGCTTCGACCGCAACAAGGGCTACGGCAGCGCCGAGCACCTTGCGGCCATCGCCGAGCTGGGTCCCACCGCCGTCCACCGTCTCTCCTTCCAAGGGGTCGGCCAGTCACCGCTGCCGGGACTGGGCGTGCCTGCCTCTGTCTCTGTTCTGGATGCGTGAGAGGATGGCCGGGTGATGAACGAAGACGACATAGAACGCTTCGAGGAAGAGCGCGAACTCGAGTTGTATCGCGAGTACCGCGACGTCCTTCCGATGTTCACCTATGTCATCGAGACCGAACGCCGGTTCTACCTGGCGAACGGGGTCGAGGTCCACCCTCAGCAGGACGGCTGGGTCCAGGTCGATCTGACCGACGCTTGGGTCTGGGACATGTTCCGCCCCGCGCGCTTCGTCTCCTCCGTGCGCGTCATGACCCGCCGCGACGTCAACGTGGAGGAGCTGTCCCGTCGAGACGAGCCCACCACCGTCCCCGAGACCTAAGTGATGTCGTAGGCGCGCACTAGCGTGTGCGCATGGGTGACATCCGCAGCGAACGCGGCAGAGCCGGAGAAGAGGCCGCGCTCTCGCTCTACCTCTCCCTCGGATTCACCGAGGTTGCCCGTAACTGGCGTTGCAGGGCCGGCGAGATAGACCTTGTCGTTTCCCGCGGCGACCTTCTGGTCTTCTGCGAGGTCAAGACCCGCACGAGCGCTTCCTTCGGAGGTGGCTACGAGGCCGTCACCTGGACCAAACAGAGGAAGCTGCGGCAGCTGGCCGAGTTGTTCCTGCAGGCTGAGCGGGCGCGGCCCTCCTCGATCAGGTTCGATGTCGCCAGCGTTGCGCGCGTCTCGGGTGGCATCCCCGGAGTAGAACTCTACGAAGACGCCTTCTAGTCTGTAGCAGACTACCCATGTTCTCTGCCTGTCGGTGCCGATCGCTAGCTTCGCGGCCATGTACGGAAGGGTCATAGGGGTAACCGTCCTGGGAGTCGGTGGACACGCCGTCACGGTGGAGGCGCACGTCGGCCGGGGGCTCCCATCGCTGATCCTCACGGGTCTGCCGGGTGCGGCGGTGCAAGACGCGCGGGACAGGATCCGCCCGGCGGTCGAGGCCTCCGGCTTCGAGTGGCCCCTTCGCCGGGTCGTCGTGAACCTTTCTCCGGGCACTCTACGCAAGGAGGGTCCGGGCCTGGACCTCCCAGTCGCGACGGTGGTGCTAGCGGCGACTGCGCAGGTGCCCTCGAAGTTGCTCGATCGCTACGTCTTGGCCGGGGAGTTGTCCTTGAAGGGCGAGCTCATCTCGACGCCGGGCATCTTGTCCGTGGCGATCGCCGCGGCTCGCGGGGGCATGGAGGGTGTGATCGTTCCATCGGCCAACGCCGCCGAGGCCTCGCAGATCGAGGGCCTGCGCGTCGTTGCAGCGGCGTCACTGGCAGAGGTCGCAGGCTTCCTGCGCGGGACCTGGGAGCCGCCGGTCGTCGAGGCGGAGGACGGTCCGGCCGAAGAGGGTTCGGCGGTCGACTTCTCCGAGATCAGGGGACAGGCTCAGGCGCGGCGGGCGCTCGAGGTCGCTGCGGCCGGCGGTCACAACGTTCTGATGATCGGCTCTCCGGGGGCTGGCAAGACGATGCTCGCGCGCCGATTGGCGACCATCCTTCCTCCGTTGTCACGCGAGGAGGCGCTCGAGGCAACGCAGCTGCATTCGGTCGCGGGCCTGCTTTCGGGACGCGGCATGTTGACCTCCAGGCCTTTCCGTTCACCCCATCACTCGCTGTCGGTCGCGGGCCTACTCGGAGGCGGCAGCGGCTTCCTTCGGCCTGGGGAAGTGTCGCTGGCCCATCGCGGTGTGCTGTTCCTCGATGAGCTGACCGAATTCCGTCGAGACGCCCTCGAGGGGCTGCGGCAACCGCTCGAGGATGGGCGAGTGGTGATCACCCGCGCTTTGGGGTCGATCGAGTTCCCGTCGCGGTTCACGTTGGTTGCGGCGGCCAATCCGTGTCCCTGCGGGTTCGCCGGTGACTCGAAGCGCGTCTGCCGCTGTGGTGATGCTCGCCGCGAACAGTATTCGGGAAAGATGTCGGGGCCATTGCTCGATCGCGTGGACATCCGACTGACGATCCCTCGCCTGACGAAGCATGAGTTGCTGGGTGAGGATCCGGGGGAGTCATCGGCGTCGATCCGCGAGAGGGTCTGCGCCGCGCGCGAGCGGCAGCGCCGGCGGTACGAGGGGATAGGCGTGGCCTGCAACGCGCACCTGCCCGGCCCGTTCGCCCGCAGGATCACCGTCATGTCCTCGGAGGCCCAGAGCCTGCTCGCCCAGGCGGTCGAGACCTTCGCGCTGACGGGCCGCGGCTTCGACCGCGCGATCAAGGTCTCTCAGACCATCGCCGATCTGTGCGGCGCCCAGGTCGTGGAAGCCGAGTATCTGGCCGAGGCGCTCTCGTACAGAGGAACCGCACCGCAGGACGAAGGGCTCGCCGATGCCGGCTGAGAGTGACGTTCCCAGCGGCTGGCCCACCGGCTTCTCAGATGGCGAGGAGAACCGGCAGGCGGTCGCGCTCTTGTTGGGGCTCGCCGGCCTCCTGCCGCGCAAGCTCCATGCGCTCGCCCACGATGTGGGGACGGCGGCAGGTTGCGTGGCCGCCGTGCGGGCGGGGCGGGCCGGAAGCCAGGCGGATCGCCGATACGCGGCGGATACGGATGCGGCTGCGGTTCTCGATGCAACGCACGCCATGGGCGCTCGGCTCGTGGCCTGCGGCGAACAGGAATACCCGCCCGACCTGGAGGATCTGGCCGACCCTCCCGTTGGTCTGTTCGTCAAGGGCCGCCCACTATGGGCCATAACGCCTCGGGTTGCTATCGTCGGCGCGCGAAGGTGCACCGCGCTCGGCAAGGAAGTCGCGACCGAACTCGGCAGAGGTTCGGCGGGCGCTGGTGTCGCAGTCGTGAGTGGGGCGGCGGCGGGGATCGATTCCGCGTCGCATCGGGGGGCGCTGGCCGGCCGCGGAGATACGATCGCTGTTCTCGGCTGCGGTCTGGACGTCGTCTATCCACCGGGGAACGCCGAGCTGCTCGCGAAGATGGCCGAAGCCGGCGCGCTCGTCAGCGAGTACCCGCCCGGGACCCGGCCGATGCCGTTCCACTTTCCCGCGCGCAACCGGATAGTCGTCGCGCTGGCAGAGGCCCTGGTCGTCGTGGAGGGAGCAGAACGGAGCGGTTCGCTGATCTCGGTCGAGCATGCGCTCGACCTTGGCCGGTCCGTCTTCGCCGTGCCGGGCCCGGTGACGAGCCCGCTCTCGGCAGCGCCGCTTCGGCTGATCCGAGAGGGCGCCACGATGATCCGAGGATCCGCCGACCTTCTCGAGGATCTCGGGTACGGGCGGGCCTACTCCGTGGCGCCGCCGCCCCACGGTCTCGACGAGGCGGAGAGGGTCGTCTTCGAAGTCGTCGACGGTTCGGTGCTGCCCGAAACCATCGCGGCCTCGACCGGTCTGAGCGTTCCAGAGGCCGTCGCGGTGCTGATCCGCCTCGAGCTGGCCGGACTCGTCCGTAGCGTCGGCGGCAGGTTCGAGCGCCGCCTCGCGGCGTCGCCTCAGGCACTCGAGGCGACCGAAGCTTGAACGCCCGACCATCGGCTGATACAAGGAGACCGCCCGTCTGAAGGAAGGAACCAGTGGCAACCAAGGACGCTCTTCCCTCGTCCGAGGCGTCTTTCATAGAGAGCTTCGCCTCCCACCTCGGGTTGGAGCGCAGGTTGTCGCCGAACACCGTCGCCGCTTACAGGCGCGATCTGACGCAGCTCGCCGTCTTCCTTCACCGCAACGGCACCTCGCTCGCGGGGACGGACTACCCGCTGCTTCGCAGGTTCCTCGCGCAGCAGGACACCCTCGGCTACGCGCGGGCGTCGATCGCGCGTCGGGTCGGTGCCATACATACGTTCTACCGGTGGGCCTACGCGCGAGGCCTGGTAGAGACGGATACGGCCGCACTGCTCGGTCGGCCCAAAGTCGTGAACAGGCTGCCGACCGTTCTGCGCGCCCGGGAGGCATCAGAGCTGTCCGAGGCGCCTTCTGCGGAAGGCTCGGAGGACCTGAGCGACTTCGACCGGGCCCTCGTGTTGCGCGACCGCGCCGTTCTCGAGCTGATGTACGGATCGGGCCTCCGGGTGGGTGAGGTCGCGGGCCTCACCCTGGACAGGATCGACCTCGATCGGGGGCGTGTTCTAGTGCTTGGCAAGGGGTCCAAGGAGCGCGAGGTCCCGATGTCGGACTACGCGATCGAGGCCATCGAGGACTACCTGAGTAGGGGCAGGTCAACGATGGCGCCCGAGGCCTCCCCGTCAGTCTTCTTCAACAGGCGCAGGCGGCCCTTCTCCGAGCGCGACATCCGCGCGATGGTGAGACGATATGGTGAACGTCTGCTGCCTGGGCGGCGGGTGAGTCCGCACACGTTGCGGCACTCGTTCGCAACCCATCTGCTTGAAGGAGGGGCTGACATCAGGGCCGTACAGGAGCTTCTCGGTCACGCGAGCGTGGCCACGACGCAGCGCTACACGCATGTATCCAGATCGCGGTTGTTCGACGCGTACGAGCAGAGCCATCCGAGAGCCTGACGTGGCGCAGCCCA
>JANPEZ010000032.1:0-3904 GCA_031423155.1 Actinomycetes bacterium | reverse complement strand
AACAGATCCAAAGCGGCAAGGGCTGCGCGCGCGGTCTCGACGTCATCGCTGAGGCGCTTAGGGCCACCGACGGCAGCGCCGGCGTCCGCTATGACGCCGTCGCGCCAACGCCGCACCTCGTAGCGGAGCAACCGGAAGCGCCCGAACGCCCTGCTCCCGACCGGACCCTCAACGACCACTCCTCGCGACGGCCCGTCGGAGTCGGGGATAGGCCACGCGGTCTCGATGATGAAGCGACCCTTCGGTACACGAACCTCGAGCGCCGTGTGATACAGCTCGAGCGGCCGCCGTCGCTCGAGCCGCGCGGCGACAGCCTCGTAGATGCGCCCGTTCAGCCGAACGAAGTCGCCTCCCGCCCCCAGCGGAAGCCAGTAGAGATCTATGCTCATCTTCAGTCATGGTCCGGTCGCCGCCGGTCGCGGCTCAGGGCCGTTCGGGGCGTCGTCCTCAGGTCCTTCGGACCTGCTAGGTCCGGTCGCCTCGATCGCGGCCGTCTACACGTATGTGATCGAGGGGTTCAGGCTCTCGGCAGGAACTTCGGGGAAGAACCGCGAGGTGGCTCGAACGCCATGATCTTCGGCAGGAGGCTCGTGAAGTCATCCCCGGACTGCCTCTTTAGTCCTACGCCTCGAGCGCGGCCTTGATCTTCGCGAGGTCGCTGCGAAGGCCCTTCGGGATATCCCGTGAGAGCTTGAATCCGGTGATCTTCGCAAGCATCGTCGCCTCGACGAACTCCGCGCTCTTGGTCACGGTGGTGGCCCCACCGGACTCAGCGAGCGAGAACATGTGATGGACCTTCCCGAGCGTCCCGACGGACATCCAGCCGAACTGCGTCGGTGCTGACATCTCAGAGACGGTGCTCGTCTCCCGCTGCGTGCCGAACTGTTTGGCTACTGTCGAGAACACCGTTCCGACGACTATCGGGCCGCTGTCGGCCCTCGATACCTGGAGGCCGAACCCGCCCCACTCGCCGTGACGAGCGAAGTCGCTCACGTAGCCGAACACCTTGTCGGCCGGAGCTTGGATGGCGATCGTCTCTTCCCAACGACTCATGATGTCCTCCCCGTGATGTCCCGCCGCATCTTAGGACATCGCTTGCAGCGCCGCAGTGGGCGGGACGCCTGGCATAGTGAAGCCCATGCCGAAGATCTACTTCGACGACCCGGTCGCCGAGACCTACGACGCGGACTCGGCCGATATGTTCGACCCCGTGATCCTGGAGCCGACGGTCGACTTCCTGGCGGACCTGGCGGGAAGCGGCAGCGCCCTCGAGCTCGGGATCGGAACCGGCCGGGTCGCGTTGCCGCTAAGCCGGCGAGGGGTCGGCGTGCATGGGATCGAACTGTCCCCGGCGATGGTCGAGCGCCTCAGGGCCAAGCCCGGCGCGGAGAGCATCGGCGTCTCGATCGGCGACTTCGCCACGGCCAAGGTGGGTTCGACCTTCGGGCTCGTCTACCTCGTCTACAACACGATCATGAACCTGACCACTCAAGAGGAGCAGGTCGAGTGCTTCCGCAACGCAGCAGAGCACCTGGAACCCGGCGGGTGTTTCGTGATCGAGGTGATGGTCCCTGCGCTGCAACGCCTCCCACCGGGTGAAACCGCCCACCCTTTCCTCGTGAGTCCGACGAGGCTGGGCTTCGACGAGTACGACGTCGCGAATCAAGGCCTCATCTCGCACCACTACTGGATCGAAGACGGCCATCGCGAGGTCTTCTCGATGCCGTTCCGCTATGTCTGGCCCTCAGAGCTCGACCTGATGGCGCGCATCGCCGGGATGAAGCTGCGCGAGCGCTGGAGCGGCTGGACGCGAGATCCCTTCACGAGCGACAGCGCGAGCCATGTCTCGGTCTGGGAGAAGCCAAGGGATATAGCAGCCCAGGACGGTTCATAGGTACGGCCTGCCGGACCGGGCGGTATCCGTGAGCCCTTGAACCGAAGGCCACGCGTCGACCACCGGTGCGAGCGCGCGGCTGGAGCCGTAAACGAGCAAGACCAGCATCGCTCCGTAGACCGGCAGATGGCCGATAAGTTCGGCGGATCCGAGGAAGAAGAGCGTCGCGTTGAACGGGATGCCGGCGGCGATCACGACGAGCTGCGGCGTTCTTCCCGAGACGATGAGCAGGCCGAAGAGCAGCTCGATCGCCCCCGCAACACGTATGAAGGTGGAGTCACTCATCTGCACGCCCATCGCGCGTGCCACGTTGAAGGCGGGGTAGCGGTCGAGGAAGGCGAGTGCCAGATCCGGGTTGGCCAGCTTCTCGGTGAAGGCAAGCACGATCAACGCGCCACCGACGAGCGCCCTCAACGCGAACGTTGAAAGGGCGACGCGCTGGGGCTCCGTGTCGGCGGCGCCGAACCGATCCGGTCCTGGTTGCAGCACAACTAGAAACAGCGCGATGCCGAGCAGGTCCATGCGCTCAAGGATCGGCAGGACCCCGTAGTGCAGCATGCCCAGCGGCCCGGCGACTACCACCATGATGGCCGCGGCACGGATGCGGACTCCGGTGATCAGCCAAACACCCAGCACCCCTTCGGCGATGGCGACGGCGGCACCGAGCGGTGAGGTCGGAAGAGCGAGCGCCGGGGCCAAGTAGGTGTGCCGGGCGGCCTGCGCGAGCAGGGACACCCCGGCGTGGATCGCCAGTAGGCGAGGGACCCAGGGCGCCAGGCGTCCGAGCGGGGCCAGGAAAGCCAGTTCGGGCCGGGGAAGCCGGCGACCGATCCTTCTCCAAAGCACCGCGGCTGAAACGGCGAGAAGGATACAGGCCAGCGTCACCGGCTGCCGCGCGAACGCCCAGTCCAGCGCCGGACGAGCGTCGGTGAACCACGTCTCGTGAGCGAGCATCCCCTCCATGACTCGAGGCTAGCCGCCGCTAGCGCCCGTGCCGACGCCGTTTCGGAGCAAGGCGCGGCACTATCTTCCTGCAGATGTCGAAAGGCCGCACCTCGTCCGGTTGTCTTCTACGCGTCGGCGATGACTCAGGAGTTGGCGCCGAACCAGTCTTGGAGCGGCAACCGGACGTCTTGGCGTGAGAAGTCCCCCTCGTCGCGGAGCGCGATCGCCGCCTTCATGATCGCTTCGACCCCGACCAGTCCAAGCCTGCCCCCCACGCTGATCCGTTGGGCGCCGGCCTCGGCGGCTTCGGCGAAAGAGAACTCGGGCATCGCCAGCACGTTCACGGGCTTGGAGAGTGCGCCGCACACGGTTCGGACGTCTTGCGCGCTGCGGAGCCCCGGCGCGAAGAGCACGTCGGCGCCGGCTCTCTCGTAGGCCTGGAGACGTTCGATCGTGTCGTCCAGATCGGGGTTGCCTCGTATCAGGTTCTCGGCGCGCGCGGTGAACGTGAAGGGAAAGTCCAGGCCGTGGGCAGCCTCCGCCGCAGCGGCGACGCGCTCCACCGCGTGCTCCCGCTCGTAGATCTGCCCGCTCGGGTCGTAGTCTTCGATGGAGCCACCGACGGCTCCCGCCTCCGCGACCCGCGTGATCGCGAGCGCCGCGCTCTCCGGGCTTGCGCCGTAGCCGTTCTCGATGTCCACCGAGACCGGTAGGTCCGTCGCCCTATCGAGAGCCGCCGTATGGGTAACAACTTCATCCAGGGTTGCCCGGCCGTCGAGACGACCGAGCGTGAAGGCGAACCCGGCGCTGGTGGTGGCGAGCGCCTTGAAGCCGAGGGCAGCGAACATACGCGCGTACCCGGCGTCCCAGGGATTCGGGATCGGGAAGGGTTCGCCGGAGTGCAGTGCCCTGAACGCTTCGCCCTTCTGCGACTGGCTGATCATCGGCGCCCACGATACGACGTCCTCGACGTGTCCGGCGTTAGTCTCGTGTCCGTAAGTGCATCCACCAGGCAGGAGACGAAAAGCCGACGATGTCAGGTCTCGTCCGTCCGGCGTTGCGCCG
>JANPEZ010000031.1:0-6650 GCA_031423155.1 Actinomycetes bacterium | reverse complement strand
ATGTCGATACCTCCTGCAGCCGAGGCGATAACGACGACCTTCTGCGATACCCGGTCGACCAGGAACCCGATATACAGCTCACGTTCTATCCGAGTCGCACGCTCGACCAGCACGCGGCTGACGTGCTGTCCCTCAGGTCTGGTCTGCCCGGTGACGAGCGTGGTACCGATCATCTGATCGGCCAGTTCGGCCACCTTTGCCGGAGTGTTAGCGAGCTTGACTCCGCCGGCTTTGCCGCGTCCGCCCGCGTGGATCTGAGCCTTGATGACCCAGCGGTTACCGCCGAGCTCCTCCGCGACGCGACCGGCGGCGCGCTCTGAGTAGATGACCTCGCCCGGAGGTACGGGCACGCCGTAACTCTTCAGCAGTTCCTTGGCCTGGTACTCGTGGATGTTCATCGGTCCACCTTTCGGGCCCGTCTGCGGGTCCCGTCGCGGCTCTCCCGGAAGCGGGAGCGCCTGGGTATTCGGTGCGTCTAGCGGGCGTTCATCTGCTCGATCTTGGCGATGAGGTTCTCGGCCATCCGTATCGACGCGGCGTCGATCAGGCGCCCATCGAGCGAGACGGCCCCCTTGCCCTCTTTCGCGGCGGCCTCCATCGACTCGAGGATCCTTCGTGCCCTGTCCACTTCGGCCTCGCTGGGCGTGAAGACCTCGTTGGCCAGCTCGATCTGGGAAGGGTGGATCGCCCATTTGCCCTCGCATCCCATAGCTGCTGCTCGTCGCGCTGCGGCCCGGTACCCGTCGGCGTCGTTGAAGTCGCCGAAGGGTCCGTCGATCGGACGAAGTCCCTCGGCCCGGCAGGCCGCGACCATCCGAGAGATCGGGAAGTGCCACTGGTCGCCCCAGTGGGTCTCGCGCGTCCCGTCGGCGGAGGCATCGGTCAGCATCGAGTAATCGGGATTCGCGCCGCCGATGTTCGTCGTGCGGGCCTGAACGCTCGCGGCGTAGTCGGCAACGCCGAAGACCATCGCCTCCATGCGGTCGGGCCGGGCACGCGAGATCGCCTCGACGTTGGCCATCCCCTTGGCGGTCTCGATCAGGATGTGGATGTTGATGGGCGAGAACCCGCGCGCCTGCTCGATCTGATCGAGCAGCGTCGCCACGAACTCGACGTCGCTCGGCGAACCGACTTTGGGGATCAGCACCGTGTCAAGTACGTGCCCGGCTTGCTCGACGACTTCGATGACATCGCGGTAGCACCAGTAGGTGTCCAGCCCGTTGATCCTCACGCTGACCGAGCAGCCCGACCAGTCGCCGGTGTTGAGGGCTTCGATCACGTTGGCCCGCGCCTGGATCTTGTCGTCGGGAGCGACGGCGTCCTCCAGATCGAGGAAAACCAGGTCCGCGCCGAGCGTTGGCGCCTTCTGCATGGCGCGCACGTTCGTACCCGGGACGGCCAGCTCGCTCCGGTGAAGTCGATTCTTGACGGCCATGGACGCCTAGCGTGGAAGGACGGCGTCGAACGCGGCAACCACCCGATCGGCGGTCTCGCGGTTCGCGTTCACGCCCATCAGGCCAACGCGCCAGATGGGAGGCGCCGTCGGGCCGAGCCCGCCGCCGACCTCGATGTTGAACCCGCGAAGGATCTTGCCCTGGATCTCCTTGCCGTCCACGCCCTCGGGAACGTCGATCGCCGACAGCTCCCAGAGCTGGTTGTCCGGGTCGGAAAGGAACGTGTAGCCGCGGTCTCGCATCTGCTGCTGGAAGTGGCGGCCGGCGTCCTCGTGGCGCGCCCAGCGATTCTCCAAACCCTCTTCCAGAGAAAGGCGGATGCCCTCGTAGAGCGCGTAGTACTGAAGGATCGGCATCGTGTGGTGGTATGCGATCGGCCTTGCGACCCAGTACTTCTCCAGCAGATCGATGTCGAAGGAGAACGACACCGGCGCCTTGCGGTCGCGGATGCGTTCGAGCGCGCGCGGCGAAACGCTGAACGGGCTCAGCCCCGGAGGACAGCCCAGCGATTTCTGCGAGCAGCTGTAGGCGTAGTCGATGCCCCACTCGGTGGGGGAGACCTCTTCACCGCCTAGCGAAGTCACGGCGTCGACCAGCAGAAGAGCCTCCGGGGTGTTCGCGCGGATCAGGTCGCCGATCTCTTTGACCGGGAACCGCACACCGGTCGAGGTCTCCGCGTGAACGACACCTACCAGCTTGGTGTCGGGGTTGGCTTTCAGCGCGGCCTCGACCTCTTCGAGGGGAACGATCTGACCCAAGGGAGCGGTCAGCTCGACCAGGTCCGTCCCGGCGCGACGGGCCATCTCGGCGATGCGCGCTCCGAAGAATCCGGCGTGGATGACGATGACCTTGTCACCGGGCTCGGTCAGGTTGGCCAGCCCGGCCTCCATTCCCGAAGTCCCGCTGGCGCTGAAGCAGAGCGAGAGTCCGTCGGCGCGGCGCCAGAGCGCCTTCAATCCCTGCGTCAGGTCGAGCAAGATGTCCCAGAAGTCCGGGTCGAGATGTCCGTTCATCGGAAGGCTCATGTTGGCCAGAACCTTCGGATCCACGTTCGAAGGTCCGGGCCCGCAAAGGAGCCGGTCCCCCGGGTTCAGCGGCGGGATCGAGGTCACGATGTCGCTTGCCATGACTTTCTCCTTCCGGCTGGTGCGCCTCCGCGGGCATCGCCGCGCGATAGAAACCTTGAACGGTCGTTCAAAGGAAGGTTGGAGTATGCCATGCAGGGCCCGTTCCTGGCTAGTCCGGCCCGGTCCGCCCGAGCGACCTGTGGTCAGCTACTCGGAGATGTCGATCCTCTCCAAGATCACGTCTTGCTTCGGGCGATCTTGGGCACCGACCTCGACCTTCGCGATCGCTTCGACGACGGCGTAGCCCTCGGTGATCTGGCCGAAGATCGTGTGTTTGCCGTTCAGCCAGGGGGTCTCGGCGAGGGTCACGAAGAACTGCGAACCGTTCGTTCCCGGTCCGGAATTGGCCATCGCGAGGCGCCCGACCTGGTTGAACGTCGGCCCGCCCGGCGGGCACTCATCCTCGAACCTGTAGCCGGGGCCCCCCATGCCGGTTCCGGCAGGGTCTCCCCCCTGGAGCATGAAGCCGTCGATCACGCGGTGGAAGATCGTTCCCGGATACAGGGCCTCGCTCTTCTTCTGGCCGTCGCGCGGGTCGGTCCACTCGCGGCCTCCGGTCGCAAGGTCGACGAAGTTCGCGACGGTCTTCGGAGCGTGTTCGGGCATGAGGCTGACGGAGAAAGAACCGTGGTTGGTGACGAACGTGGCGATGGTCATCGGTCGCGCTGCCTTTCGGTCCGGGATCTCGGCGAGTGTATCGCCGCTCGCCCCTTTCATGTCTGGTCGAGCTGCAAGCCGAGTTCCCGGGGATCGGTGACCGGCATCGCGCAGACGAAGTTGCGGCAGACGTATGCGGTCGGCTCCCCGGCTCGCATGGTTCGGCCCTCGAGCAGGCCGACTATCGAGCGTGAACGGTCGTCGTCGCCCGAAGCCACGGCTAGAACGGTATCGGGGAGGAATCGAAGAGACGTCACTTCGGCTACAAGAGCGCGCGTCTGCTCTCCCGCCGGATCACCCACGATGGCGACCTCGCGGCCGGGTCCTACGTACCTGTCCAGGGCGCACAGCGCCTTGCCGAATCCGGTCGGCGCCTTGACCAGCACGTCTCGCACCAACTTGAGCGCGCCGGCGGCGGCACGTTCGTAGCCGGCCTCGCCGGTAAGGGAGGCCAAGCGTTGCAACGCATCTGCCGCAACGGAGTTGCCGCTGGGAACGGCGTTGTCGTAGAGGTCCTTCGGTCTGATGACCAGTTCTGCGGTGTCCGAACCCGCTGTGAAGAACCCTCCTCGCTCGGGGTCTTCGAATAGCCGGAGAAGTTCGTCGGCCAGCCCGCGAGCGGTCTCGAACCATGCGACATCGAACGTCGTTTCGTAGAGCGTCAGACAGGCCTCGACCATCAGGGAGTAGTCGTCGGAGTAGGCGGGCCCGCCTGCCGTGCCGTTCCTCCAGGACCGAAGGAGGCGCCCGCCTTCATCGCGCAGATGGTTCAGTACGAAGTCGGCGCAGCGAACGGCCTCGTTTATGTACCGGGGTTCTCCGAAGACGCGGCCGGCCTCGGCCAAGGCCGATATCGCCATCGCGTTCCAGGCGGCAAGGATCTTGTCGTCCGTGCCGGGCTTCGTGCGGGTCTCGCGGACTTCGAAGAGGACCTGGCGGGAGTCGGCCAGATCGGCTTCGAGCTTCTCGATGCCGATCCCGTGCTCGGAGGCGACGGCGGAGAGCGCGACCGGGCGCCACAGGACGTTCACGCCCTCCCAGTTGCCTTCAGGACTCGCACCGTAGGCACCTGCAACCGCCGGTCCGACGGATGCGACCAGCTCCTCCCAGCTCCAGACGAAGAACCTGCCTTCGACCCCTTCCGAGTCCGCGTCCTGCGAAGAGAAGAAGCCGCCTTCGGGATGACTCATCTCCAGCAGGAGATAGTCGATGGTGCTCATGGCAACCTCGCGGAACCGGTCGACGCCTGTCACCTGCCATGCGCGCGTGTAGAGCTGCGCGAGTTGCGCGTTGTCGTAGAGCATCTTCTCGAAGTGGGGAACGTGCCAGGCCCCATCGGTCGAATAGCGAGCGAAGCCTCCACCGATCTGATCGTGGATGCCTCCGTCGGCCATCCGATCTAGCGTCACGCGGAGCATCTCTTGGGCCCCGGGCCAACCTCGGACCGCGCACCGGAGCAGGAACTCCAGCGTCATCGGCTGGGGGAACTTCGGTGCTCCTCCGAATCCACCCCATCGCGGGTCGAAGGCCGAGGACAGCGACGCCAACGCGGCACGAGTGACTTCCTCCGTTAGCGGCTCCGCCGAGCCCCGAACCGTGGTTGCTCGCGCGAGGTGATCGACGATCTGCCCCGCCTGCTTCGTCACGTCGTGACGCTGATCTCGCCAGGCCTCGGCCATCGCGGTCAGTACCTGGGTGAAGGAGGGCATTCCTCCTCGTGGCTGCGGCGGGTAGTAGGTCCCGGCGTAGAAGGGTTCCCCGTCCGGCGTCAGGAACGCGGTGAGAGGCCACCCGCCGTGTCCGTTCATGGCCTGAACAGCATCCATATAGATGGCGTCGATGTCCGGGCGCTCCTCCCGGTCAACCTTGATAGAGACGAAATGCTCGTTCATCAGCGCGGCGGTCCGCTCGTCCTCGAAAGACTCGCGCTCCATCACGTGGCACCAGTGACAGGCCGAGTAGCCGATGGAGAGCAGGATCGGCTTGTCTTCCGCTCGCGCACGGGCCAGCGCCTCGTCCCCCCACGGGTGCCAGTCCACCGGGTTGTGGGCATGCTGCAGAAGGTAGGGGCTCGTCTGGCCCGCCAGGCGGTTCGTGTGTGCGTGAGGCATGCCCACAGTCTCTCGCGTCGGCCCCGTTACAGCCGGGGGCCCCCTTCTGCCGATGAGTTAGGCACATGCGGGAAGAGATCCGAGTCCTCGTGGTCGACGACGACCCTAGCGTCGTGCGTGGTTTCGCGCACGCGCTGCCCCCCCGCTCGGGCGTTCATGTGACGGGAGAGACCGAGCCGGAGGCGATCTCCGCCGCCTTCGATGGCGGTACGGCCGATGTCGCCGTCGTCGATCTGGACGAACAGGGACTCGACGCGGTCCGGTGGATCCGAGGGACCAGCGACAGAGCGCGGGTCCTTGCGATCTCGGATGAACGAAGTCCCGAGCGCATCGCGGAGGCTCTGGGCGCCGGCGCCTGCGGCCTGGTTTCGATCGAACTCAGCGACGACGACCTTCTCGGGTCGCTCATGAGAGCCAAGGCGGGAGAACTCGTCATCGGCGCGAGCGAGTTGGCAGCGACGGTCGGTCAGCTCGAAAGGACCGGCCACGTGCTCGGCGCCGAGGATCGCCTGCGATCGTTGACCACTCGGGAGAGACAGATCCTTCTTGCGCTGACCGAGGGCGCCTCGACCGACCAGTTGGCTGCGCAACTCCGCATCAGCAGGATGACCGTTCAGAGCCACGTAAAGAGCATCCTTGCCAAGTTGGGGCTTCACTCCAAGGTCGAAGCCGTCGCACTTGCGTGGCGGCACGGACTCGGTCCCGGCGCGCGCAGCGCTTGAACCGGGAGTAGCCTTGCGCTCACATGGAGCCCACCGCACAACCAGTCCGGGTTCTGATCGCAGACGAGCACCCGGTGCTCAGGGGCGTCATCAAGATGGCCTGCATGTCGACGGTCGGACTTCAGGTAGTGGCCGAAACCGGCGACGCCGCTTCGACCCTGGCCGGATGTGCGGACACCGCTCCGGATGTGGTGGTGATGGACCTGGTCTTTCCGGACATGGACGGTGTCGAGCTGCTGCGCATCCTGCGTTCGCAGGGCTACTCGGGTTCCGTCTTGGTAGTTACCGACCGCATCGACGGACCTACCGTCTTGGAGTGTCTGCGGCTCGGCGTGCAGGGGTTCACCGAGAAGGTCACGGGCATACGCACGATCGGAGCCAAGATCCGCGCGGTTGCGAACGGCGAACGCAGGGTCGATCAGAGCTTGGAGCAGGCGGCCGTCATGCAACTCGGCCGGTTCGCCCGTCAGGCTCGCGAGGGTTCGGAGATGGCAGCGCTCCTGACTCCCCGGGAGCTGCAGGTCCTCGAGTTGATCAGCGAGGGCTTGACGATGCGCCAGGTAGCAACACGTCTCGACA